>NZ_JAJCHL010000042.1:0-29643 GCF_020554505.1 Caldibacillus sp. 210928-DFI.2.18 | reverse complement strand
CTTCTCAGCGCCGATGGTAGTGAAGGCCTTGCCTTTGCGAGAGTAGGACGTTGCCGGGCACACAGTAAATGGGTTGTCCAAAAAGTCAAAATTAATGACTTTTTGGACAACCCTATTCTTTTTTTGAAAAAGTGCCAAAAAATCGCTCTTTCTAGTAATCTGTATCCGATAAGAAACTTCTATAAAAGTGGTAGAAGAGCGTTCTATCTTCAAAACTGTTGATTAAAATTATTTTTTACGGATACTCAAAAAACATGTCGTCGAGATACAGAATTTACCTTCATGTGAAAACAAGACCATATGAAAAAAACGTTAGCTCTAACCGAATTATAATGTACAAATGGACATTTAGCCTTCTTTACAATTTTTTCATTCCTTTTTAATTAATGGCTTCCGTATGACTCAGAATTTTGGAACGACTAGTTTTTATTCGCCTAATTGTAACATCCAAAGTGACAACGATGCCTGAATTATATGATGTTTCGAATTGTTACGTAATATTAAATCAAAAAATTGACAAAAATAAACCTGTCAAAATTTCTTGTGATTTTATTACCGTATCAGATCGAAGCAATGCTCGTGTATTTCTGCCGTTGGGATTAATCCTTTCTGCATTTGTTAGTTTATTAATGGGCTGTTTCCCATTATTTACATCTTCAGTTGCAATTATGTTTGTTATGTTATTTATTTTAGGGTGGTTTCAAGGAATGGGTTGGCCTCCATCCGGTCGTGTTCTAGTACATTGGTTTAGTGTCAGTGAACGAGGGAGTAAAACTGCAATCTGGAATGTAGCACATAATGTAGGCGGGGGACTAATGGCTCCGATTGCTGTTACAGGAGCTACCTTATTTTCTACGATAGTTGCTTCGAATGCAGGTTTTGAAGGAGTGTTTATCTTACCAGCATTAATCGCTATTGTAGTTGCTATTATTTCGTATTTCTTAATTCGAGATACTCCTCAATCTGTTGGATTACCTCCAATTGAAGAATACCGAAATGATTATCCAACAAAAACGCGAGAAACATCTGAAAAGGAGCTGACAACGAAGGAGATCTTATTTAAATATGTATTAAACAATAAGTGGGTTTGGGCGATAGCATTTGCGAATATTTTTGTTTATTTTGTACGCTATGGCGTTCTTGACTGGGCACCGATGTACTTAAGTGAAGAAAAAGGTTTTGATATGGATAAATCTAGTATTGCCTACTTCTTATATGAATGGGCTGGTATTCCAGGTACGTTATTATGTGGTTGGATTTCAGATAAGGTATTTAAAGGGCGCCGTGGACCCGCAGGCTTTGTCTTTATTCTTGGAGTTTTAGTTGCTGTTCTTGTGTACTGGTTTAATCCAGCAGGAAAGCCGATTATTGATATGGCTTGTCTAATTGCAATAGGATTTTTAATTTACGGACCTGTTATGTTAATTGGTTTACAAGCACTTGATTTTGTACCTAAAAAAGCTGCAGGAACCGCTGCTGGTTTAACCGGATTATTCGGATACCTAGGTGGCACAGTAACTGCAAATGCTTTAATGGGTGTCCTTGTAGATGCAGCGGGATGGAACGCAGGTTTTATATTGTTAACGATATCATGTGTACTCGCAGCAGTTGTTTTTGCATTTACATGGAATGTTCGTGGACAGGAAATTATTAAAAACTAATCATTAAATCAATTTAGAAATATCACTGTTTTAAAAAAGTTAATTCAGGTTTCGATTTGGAGAGATCTTAAGAATAAAGGCATAAAAGGATCGCAGTATTTACCAATCAAGTTTATGCTTTCTTAAGATCTCTTTTGCCAATGACATTTACCAAAATCAGTGTCAAAAAAAGAATGAAACCATTTTTCATAATCTCAAACCTTAGAAAACGTCTCACGCTCTGAATGGAATTCCCCGAAACCCTAAGAAATTGAAATAACTTTTATCAGACTCTAAAAAATCTTTCCCAAAAACTTATCGCTCAAAAAATGTGTTTAGCATTTTTCAAGGAATCATCGTGAAAGACAACTTTTCAATCAAATCATTGTGCTATTTTATGTAAACAATGTTTAGAAGGTACTTTCAAAGGCAACAAATAAATTATAAATGAAAATGGTTATTTGGTTTGCGATTCATAATAAAAAAATATATAATAAATTAAAGTCAAATATAGTCAAAGTCAATAGTTAATAATATAATTGATTATAGGAACTTCTGTTGTTTTTGAAAATAATACAAAGAGGTTTTTGGAGGGAGGAAACCTTGAGAAATATTTCGGATATCATTGAGGAATATTTAAAGGAAATATTAGAGATGAGTGAAGAAGAAATATTAGAAATTAAACGCAGTGAGATTGCCAATAAATTTCAATGTGTTCCTTCACAGATCAATTACGTTATTAATACAAGATTTACCCTTGAACGCGGCTATTTAGTTGAGAGTAAACGTGGCGGTGGCGGATATATTCGGATTATTAAAGTTAGACCGAATAGTAAGAAACACCTTATTGACCAATTGTTTACGATCATTGGTAATCAAATTCCTCAATCTTCTGCTACAGATATCATAAATCGATTACGAAAAGAAGGAGTTATTAATGAACGTGAAGAAAAAATAATGTTAAGTGCACTGGATCGTTCAGTAATTTATTTAGACTTGCCCGAACGAGATTTAATAAGGGCAAGAATTTTAAAAGCAATGTTATTAACTCTAAAGTATGAATAATATCATAAGGCAGGGGAACTAAATTGATATGTCAAGAGTGTCAAAAAAGGACTGCAACCTTGCATTTTACAAAGATTATTAATGGGGAAAAAACGGAAATACACCTTTGTGAACATTGTGCACAAGAAAAAGGTACAGAGTTTATGATTAGTGGTACTTCCGGATTTGCAATTAATAATTTATTAGCAGGATTATTCAATTTGAACTCGAATATAGAACAATTAAATCAAAATAATCCGATCCAATCCGGCGAAATTATTCAATGTGACAGATGTGGAATGACATTAAATCAAATTTTGAATATTGGACGTTTCGGATGTGCACATTGCTATAAAGCATTTCAAGAACAATTAAATCCACTTTTAAGAAGACTCCATGGAGGAAATTGGAAACATAATGGAAAAATCCCACAACGTTCCGGTGGAGTCCTGAACATCCGGAAGAAAATTGATATCTTAAAAGAAACGTTACAAACCTTAGTTGCTAAGGAAGAATTTGAAAAAGCCGCTGAAGTAAGGGATGAAATTCGCCTTTATGAGAAACAATTGCAAGAGGGGGGCGAATAAACTATGTCAATCGAACGGTTTATAAATCAATCGATAAGTTCCTGGATGAATGCAGATGGTCCCCAGGCTGACATTATTTTGACTTCCAGAATTCGTCTGGCAAGAAATTTAAAAGATTACTTATTCCCAACCATTTTTACAAAAGAGGAAGCTGACAAAGTCCTAAAACAAGTTGAATCTGTTATTCCACTTTTAAATTTGCATCCGCTAAAAGATGCGGAATTGTTAAAAATGGAAGAACTTCAACCTTTACAGAAACAAGTGTTAGTGGAAAAACATTTAATTAGTCCAAGTTTAGCCGATCAGTCTATTACCGGTGCATGTCTGTTATCGCAAAATGAAGAAATTAGTATTATGATTAATGAAGAGGATCATATTCGAATACAATGTATTTTATCAGGATTGCAATTACAAGCAGCTCTTGATCTTGCCAATGCGGTTGATGACCAGCTTGAACAGCACTTGGATTATGCGTTTAATGAAGTGCGTGGTTATTTAACAAGTTGTCCGACAAATGTTGGAACAGGACTTCGGGCTTCTGTTATGCTTCATCTCCCCGGTTTGGTCATGACACAACAAATGAGACAGTTGATTCCATCTATTAATCAACTTGGTTTAGTTGTCCGGGGGATTTATGGAGAAGGGAGCGAGGCTTTAGGCAATATCTTCCAAATTTCCAATCAAATTACATTGGGAAAATCCGAACAGGATATTATCATAGACTTAAATGATGTGGTTCAACAGATTGTTAATCAGGAGCGTGCGGCCAGAGAAGCGATTATTAAAACATCCGGTGTTCAATTAGAAGATAAAATTTATCGTTCATTAGGGGTACTAATGAACAGCAGGATTATTGAAACAAAGGAAGCGGCTCAATGTCTGTCCGATGTGCGCCTTGGCATTGATATCGGATATATAAAAAATATCTCAAGGAATATTTTGAATGAGTTAATGATTCTTACACAACCCGGTTTTTTACAACTTTATGCAGGTGGAGGACTTAGGCCATTTGAGCGAGATGTAAGGAGGGCAACGATGATTCGTGAACGCCTCCAAATGGAAAATAACAACTGATAAGGAGGTAAATATATGCTATTTGGACGATTTACTGAAAGAGCACAAAAGGTATTGGCACTTTCCCAGGAAGAAGCCATCCGTTTAAAACATGTGAATGTAGGGACCGAACATATTTTGTTAGGATTAGTCCGGGAAGGTGAAGGGATTGCTGCTAAAGCTTTGTTTGGAATTGGATTAACTCCGGAAAAAATACAAAAAGAAGTGGAAAATTTAATTGGTGTTGGCAAAGAATTAACACAAACTCCCCAATATACGCCGAGAGCGAAAAAGGTTATTGAACTATCCATGGATGAAGCAAGAAAACTCGGGCATTCCTATGTCGGAACGGAACATATTCTTCTCGGGTTAATTAGAGAAGGAGAAGGTGTGGCTGCACGTGTACTTAGCAATCTTGGCGTAAGTTTAAATAAAGCACGGCAACAAGTTCTTCAGCTGTTAGGTAACAGTGATTCGGGTGCTTCTAATGGGAGTGTAACGAATGTAAACACACCAACTTTGGATAGTCTTGCCAGAGATTTAACACAAGTGGCAAGGGACGGCAATCTCGATCCTGTTATTGGTCGCAGTAAAGAAATTCAACGGGTTATTGAAGTATTAAGCCGTCGAACAAAAAACAACCCGGTCTTAATTGGTGAACCCGGTGTCGGAAAAACGGCGATTGCGGAAGGACTGGCACAACAAATTGTCAACAATGAGGTGCCGGAAATTTTACGTAATAAACGGGTAATGACCTTAGATATGGGGACCGTTGTTGCCGGAACGAAATATCGCGGAGAATTTGAGGATCGTCTCAAAAAAGTAATGGACGAAATTCGTCAGGCCGGAAATATTATTCTATTTATCGATGAATTGCATACGTTAATTGGCGCGGGTGGTGCTGAAGGTGCAATTGACGCATCCAATATTTTAAAACCTTCGTTGGCACGTGGTGAATTGCAGTGTATCGGTGCAACGACCCTTGATGAATATAGAAAATATATTGAAAAAGACGCAGCACTAGAACGAAGATTCCAACCGATCATGGTCGATGAGCCAACAGTAGAAGAATCTATTCAAATTTTACAAGGACTTCGTGACCGGTATGAGGCTCACCACCGGGTAGCGATTACCGACGACGCAATTGTAGCTGCTGTAACTCTTTCTGATCGATATATTTCCGACCGTTTTTTACCGGATAAGGCCATCGACGTCATTGATGAAGCCGGTTCAAAAGTTCGTCTCCGTAGCTTTACGACACCGCCAAACTTAAAAGAATTAGAAGTAAAGCTGGATGAAGTTCGGAAAGAAAAAGATGCGGCGGTTCAAAGTCAGGAATTTGAAAAAGCTGCATCATTAAGGGATATGGAACAAAGACTCCGTGAGCAACTTGAAGAAACAAAGAAAATATGGAAAGAAAAACAAGGAAAAGAGAACAGCCAAGTTACTGTTGAAGACGTCGCAAGCGTAGTGTCTAGCTGGACAGGGATTCCGGTATCAAAAATTGCAGAAACAGAGACAGAAAAATTATTGAAACTGGAAGAAATTCTTCATAATCGTGTCGTAGGCCAAACGGAGGCGGTTAAAGCTATTGCCAAAGCTGTACGAAGAGCAAGAGCCGGACTAAAGGATCCGAAGCGTCCAATCGGTTCATTTATTTTCTTAGGTCCTACCGGTGTTGGTAAGACCGAATTAGCAAGGGCTTTAGCTGAAGCAATGTTCGGTGACGAAGATGCAATGATTCGGATTGATATGAGTGAGTACATGGAGAAACACTCCACATCACGTCTTGTCGGCTCACCACCGGGATATGTCGGTTATGATGAAGGCGGTCAATTGACTGAAAAAGTAAGACGAAAACCCTACTCCGTTATTTTGCTGGATGAAATTGAAAAGGCACATCCGGATGTATTTAATATTTTATTACAAGTATTAGAAGATGGACGTCTTACCGATTCGAAAGGAAGAACGGTTGATTTCAGGAATACAATAGTAATCATGACTTCTAATATCGGAGTAGAGTCATTGAAAAGAAATAAGTATGTTGGATTCAGTGTCCAAGATGGAAATCAAGATTATAAAGACATGAAAGATCGTGTCATGGAAGAGTTAAAGCGGGCTTTCCGTCCGGAATTTTTGAACCGGGTTGATGAGATTATTGTATTCCACTCTCTTGAAAAGGAACATTTGAAAAAAATTGTTGACTTGCTTCTGGAATCATTAAAGAAACAATTAAAAGAGCAAGGTGTCGAATTAACATTAACAGATTCGGCTAAAGAAAAAATTACAGAAGTAGGCTATGATCCGGAATACGGGGCAAGACCTTTACGCCGTGCGATTCAAAAACATGTTGAAGATTTACTATCTGAGGAATTATTAAGAGGAACAGTGAAGCCCGGTCAACATGTTACTGTGGATGTTGAAGAGGATGAATTTAAAGTAAAAGCAAGTGTATACTCTTAATGAATATCAGTTGAAGGAATAAACATTAGGAGGCAACTTTTCTAAATACAACTTTAGTAGGTTGCCTCGTTTCCTTATATATGGGAAAATAAGGTAGAAAAATACAAAAATATAACAATGTTTTTATATTAAGGGGAAAATAATATAGATGGCTAAAGTGAAAACAAAATTTATTTGTCATTCTTGCGGCTATGAATCACCAAAATGGTTAGGGCGCTGTCCGAACTGTCAACAATGGAATACATTTGTTGAAGAGATTCAGGAAGTAACAGGCAATCGCCATGCCGGATTTTCTCATCATTCACCATTGACATCGGATCGAAAGGCGGTTCCTCTTACAACGGTTGAATCTAAAGAGGAAACGCGGGTTTTAACTAATTCAGTTGAATTGAATCGTGTTTTAGGCGGTGGGATTGTCAATGGCTCACTCGTGTTAATCGGTGGAGATCCCGGGATTGGGAAATCAACATTACTTTTACAAGTTTCCAACCAGTTGGCTACCAAAGGATTGAAAGTACTGTATATATCAGGTGAAGAATCTGTAAAACAAACAAAAATGCGTGCTGATCGTTTAGGAATAACAAGCGGCAATTTATACGTACTTTCGGAAACGGATATGTTGTTCATTGAACAAACAATTCAAGAAATCAAACCGGATTTTACAGTAATTGACTCCATCCAAACGATATACCACCCGGATGTGACCTCTGCTACAGGTTCCGTTTCTCAAGTTAGGGAATGTACCAGTGGAATGATGAGAATAGCCAAAACAAGTGGGATTCCGATATTCATTGTGGGGCATGTAACGAAGGAGGGGGCTATTGCCGGTCCAAGAGTTTTAGAACATATGGTTGATACGGTTCTTTATTTTGAAGGGGAACGACATCATTCATTTCGAATTTTACGTGCGGTAAAAAACCGTTTTGGCTCTACAAATGAAATTGGTATATTTGAAATGAAAGAAGAGGGTTTAAATGATGTTGCCAATCCCTCAGAAGTTTTTTTAGAAGAACGCTCAATGGGTTCTTCGGGTTCAACCGTAGTTGCATCAATGGAAGGCACCCGACCGATTTTAGTTGAAGTCCAATCCTTAATTTCGCCATCAACATTTGGAAATCCTCGCAGAATGGCAACTGGAATCGATCATAATCGTGTTTCTTTACTCATGGCCGTTTTAGAAAAACGTGTTGGGATGTTATTGCAAAACCAAGACGCCTATTTGAAAGCAGCTGGTGGGGTAAAATTAGATGAACCGGCCATCGACTTAGCTATTGCTATTAGTATAGCTTCCAGTTTCAGGGACACACCGACACGGGCAACCGATTGTTTTATCGGTGAAGTCGGATTAACAGGTGAAATTAGGCGAGTATCACGAATCGAACAGAGGGTAAGGGAAGCAGCAAAGTTAGGATTTAAAAGAATAATAATTCCCCGGAACAATATAGGTGGCTGGGAAATTAACCAACCTATTCAAATTATTGGGGTAGCGACGATTAATGAAGCACTTCAAGTAGCATTCGATTAAGGAACGATCTGTTTTCTTAATATAAGGAACAATAAGTTGTTCCGGGTGCCCTTACATTTTTTGATAGATTCTGTTGTGGAAAATAACTATTTCATTCTGATTACATTTAAAAAATAAATCTGTTATATAACGTTTCAAAAATTAGTAATTGTTTATAATGTATATTATACGAGGAGGTGGGTTTATGCTTACACGTATTGTCCAAACTTGTTTCCTGTTTGTAGGAGGAACATTAGGTGTTCTGTTTTTACCGTTTTTATATCATCTGACAAACCTAGATCAGTTTGCACTTATTGATAACCCTTTTGTATCTGCAATCCTAGGAGCTATTATCTTTTATCTTATCACTTTTTGGGCTGTTAAATATGTTGTGAATTTTATTAAGTGGGTCGAGGAATCATTAATAAAAGCGCCAATTTTGGATTTACTGTTCGGAACAATAGGATTAATACTCGGATTGGTTGTAGCGTTTTTGATTAGTTATGCCTTAAATGCTGTATTCTTACCTGTTCTTAATGAAATTGCCCCGATTATCTTGACTATGCTTTTTGGCTATCTGGGTTTCCAAGTAGGTTTTAAAAAGCGGGATGAACTATTAAGTATTTTCCAAAATCGGGCAAATAAGAAAAAAGTAGCAGATGGTAATACCCAAAAAGGTAGTGGTCAATTAAAAATTTTAGATACTAGTGTCATTATTGACGGCCGAATTGCGGATATTTGTCAGACAGGTTTTTTGGAAGGGACCATTGTGATTCCCCAATTTGTTTTAGAAGAACTGCAACATATTGCTGATTCATCAGATGTTCTAAAGCGAAACCGCGGCAGAAGAGGGCTTGATATTTTAAATAAAATCCAAAAAGAGCTTCCGATTAAAGTGGAAATATATGAAGGGGATTTTGAAGATATCCAAGAGGTTGACAGCAAGCTGGTAAAATTGGCTAAATTAACAAATGGTACAGTGGTTACCAATGACTTTAATTTAAATAAAGTATGCGAGCTTCAACAAGTAAACGTGCTAAATATTAATGACTTGGCTAATGCGGTTAAACCGGTCGTTCTTCCGGGTGAGGAAATGATTGTCCAAGTAATTAAAGACGGGAAGGAACATAACCAAGGAATTGCCTATCTTGATGACGGAACGATGATTGTTGTTGAAGAAGGCCGTAATCATATTGGAAAAACAATTACTGTTCTCGTAACAAGTGTATTGCAAACATCTGCGGGTCGAATGATATTTGCCAAGCCCAAATTATTAGAGAAAGCATTATAGATTAATGAAAGGAGGATCCAATTTGAATTATGATCCTCCTTATTTTATTATATTAAGAAAAGGCTGTTTTAAAATTTTGTTGCTATTGGATGCAGAAGCGGATACATAAAACTTGAAATGTTCCTGAGGTTAGAAGTGATCAAAAGTTATTTTTCAATCAAAATGCAACAATCTTACAGAAAAGAGTCAAAATATAGAGGATCAGGGGAAGTATACGAATGGAATATCATGTTGTCATCCCGGCAGCAGGTACGGGGAAACGAATGGGTATGGAAAAAAACAAATTGCTTGTTCATATTGATGAAATACCGGTACTTGTACATACCTTGAAAATTTTTGAAAAGGACAATTGGTGTAAATCCATTACACTCGTTATTCATAAACAGGATCGAAAAGAAATAAGGGACTTGGTTGAGCAATTTCAATTAAGAAAAATTGCGGCTATGGTAGAAGGAGGCAGTGAACGGCAACAGAGCGTATATAAAGGATTGCAACAGCTGCAAAGTGAATGCATTGTGCTTATACATGACGGGGCAAGACCCTTTGTAAAGCAAAAATATCTTCATCAACTGGTTGAAAAGGCAAATCACTACGGGGGAGCGGTGTTAGCTGTTCCGGTAAAAGATACAATCAAAAAAGTGAGGAACCGTATTGTTGAGGAAACGATTGATCGTTCAACATTATGGTCGATCCAAACGCCTCAAGCATTTCAACTCCATTTAATCATGAATGCCCATAAAAAGGCTGAAGAAGATGGATATATAGGGACAGATGATGCTAGTTTGTTAGAAAGATTTGGAGGAAAAGTTGTTGTGGTTGAAGGAGATTATGAAAATTTTAAAATAACCACACCGGAAGATTTAATTTTTGCCAATGCAATTATTCAAAGACAAAAAGGGAATGAATAACAGGAAAAGGAGAGATTGGCTTGTTGCGTGTTGGACAAGGATATGATGTTCACCAGTTAGTTGCAGGACGTCCGTTAATTATTGGCGGGGTACATATCCCGTATGAAAAAGGGCTTTTGGGGCATTCAGATGCGGATGTTTTATTACATGCAGTGACAGATGCGTGTTTAGGAGCGGTTGGTTTAGGTGATATCGGCAGTTATTTCCCGGACAATGATGATGCTTATAAAAATGCAAACTCCGCTGTTTTATTGAAAAATGTTTGGGAAATGATTAAAGATAAAGGTTACCAACTGGTAAATATTGATGCCACTATTATTGCACAAAAGCCGAAAATGGCACCCTATATTGAATTAATGAAAACAAATATTGCCGCTATTCTGGAAGCTGAACGAGAACAAATAAATGTTAAAGCAACAACCACGGAAAAGCTTGGATTTACAGGAAGAGAGGAAGGGATTGCCTCATTGGCTGTCGTTTTGTTAGAAAAGGTTTAAAATAATTCAAGTTAAGATGATAACAAATCTCTGTTTTTGTTGTAAAATAAGTAAAGTTAACGATAGGTAAAAACGTATTGATAAATAATTGGAGGTAAATTTAAATGAGCGACATACGCGTTCGATATGCACCGAGCCCAACCGGTCATTTACATATCGGAAATGCAAGAACAGCACTTTTTAATTATTTATTTGCCCGTAATCAAAAGGGTCAATTTATTATTCGGATAGAGGATACGGACCAAAAGCGGAATATTGTCGGCGGGGAAGAAAGTCAGCTAAAATATTTAAAATGGCTTGGTATGGACTGGGATGAAAGTGTTGATGTCGGTGGTGAATATGGACCGTATCGGCAATCAGAACGACTCGACATTTATAAAAAATATTATGAGGATTTACTGGAAAAAGGATTAGCCTATAAGTGTTATTGCACGGAAGAAGAATTAGAAAAAGAACGGGAAGAACAAATTGCCCGTGGAGAAGCACCGCGTTATTCCGGTAAATGCCGTCATTTAACAAAAGAAGATCAGGCTAGACTTGAAGCGGAGGGACGAAAACCAAGTATTCGTTTCCGTGTCCCGGAAGGAAAAGTTTATCGCTTCAATGATATCGTCAAGGGGGATGTTTCCTTTGCGTCTGAAGATATCGGGGATTTTGTCATTGTCAAAAAAGACGGGATGCCGTTATACAATTTTGCTGTGGCTATTGATGATCATTTAATGAAAATCAGTCATGTTCTTCGCGGTGACGATCATATTTCCAATACACCGAAACAATTAATGATTTATGAAGCGTTTGGATGGGAACCGCCAACTTTTGGACATATGACATTGATTGTTAATGAAAATCATAAAAAATTGAGTAAACGGGATGAATCGATTATTCAATTTATCGAACAATACGAAGCGCTCGGCTATTTACCGGAAGCATTATTTAATTTTATTGCATTATTAGGCTGGTCACCGGTTGGAGAAGAGGAAATTTTCTCCAAGGAAGAGTTAATCGAGATATTCGACCCGGGTCGTCTCTCCAAATCACCGGCTGTTTTTGACAGACAAAAATTGATTTGGATGAATAACCAATACATGAAAAAACTTCCGGTTGAAAAAGTTGTACAATTGGCATTGCCACATTTAGTGAACGCAGGACGTGTTCCTGAAAATCCAAGCCCCGAACAATTGGAAATGGTGAATAAACTGGTTGCTCTTTATCAAGAACAAATGAGTTATGGGGCGGAGATTGTTTCATTGTCCGAGCTTTTCTTCAAAGAGGAAATCAGCTATGATGAAACTGGAAAAGCAATCTTAAGTGAAGAACAAGTACCTGAAGTATTACGGGCATTTTTACAAGAACTGGAGGATTTAGAGCCATTCGAAGCTGCGGAAATTAAAGCTGCAATCAAACGGGTTCAAAAAGCGACCGGTCAAAAAGGTAAAAAATTGTTTATGCCAATCCGTGTTGCTGTTACAGGTCAAGAACATGGACCGGAACTACCGAATACAATCGAGTTATTAGGCAAAGAAACAGTAAAAAAACGGATCCAAAACATTTTAAGTTAACTTTTTTATAAAAATGTAATATAGTAAATGTACAAAGAGAATAAAATGAAAGCTGTGACGGGGAGAAGTAAATAATGATACTTTTTCAGAGAGGATCACATAAGCTGAGAGTGGTCTAAAGTTATGGTTATTGAAATGCACCCCGGAGTCCTTTGTTGAAACAATCATTGGAGTAGGTAAAGGCGGCATCCTACCGTTATTAGGACAGAGTTGGGACCATAAACCTTCATTTGCTGTTTCTATAAAATTGGTCCAAACAGAGTGGAACCGCGCAAAATTAGCGTCTCTGTCCTTGTGACAGGGGCGTTTTTAATTTTTAGAAAAGCAAAAAGGGAAAGAGATTCTAGCCAAAGAGGGTGAGATGATGTTTAAAAGGATGAAAGAAGATATTGAAGTTGTTTTTGATCAGGACCCGGCAGCCCGGAGTTATTTGGAAGTAATTTTGACCTACTCAGGATTACATGCCATTTGGTTCCATCGGATTGCTCATTGGTTTTTTAAGAAAAAATTATTTTTTGTGGCTAGATTTATTTCACAATTCAGCCGGTTTTTGACCGGTATTGAAATCCACCCGGGGGCAAAAATCGGTCGACGCCTTTTCATCGATCATGGGATGGGTGTAGTTATTGGGGAAACTTGCGAAATTGGCGATAATGTAACCATTTATCAAGGTGTAACACTTGGAGGGACCGGTAAAGAAAAAGGGAAAAGACACCCGACATTGAAAGATAATGTGCTGGTTGCTACCGGTGCGAAAGTGCTCGGCTCAATCACCATTGGCGAAAATTCAAAAATTGGTGCCGGTTCGGTCGTATTAAAAGATGTTCCTCCGAACGCAACTGTGGTAGGAATTCCCGGGCATGTAGTTATTCAGGATGGCGTGAAAATAAAGAAAGATCTGAATCATACGGACTTGCCTGATCCGATAGCCGACATTTGCAAATCGATGCAACAACAAATAAATGAACTCAAAGATGAAATCGAACGGCTAAAGAAGGAAAGGAGTTTAGAAGATGTCCATTCGAATTTACAATACATTGACGCAGAAAAAAGAAGTGTTTAAACCGATAGAAGAAGGAAAAGTAAAGATGTATGTGTGCGGGCCGACCGTTTATAATTATATTCATATCGGCAATGCACGGCCCGCGATCGTTTTTGATACGGTACGTCGCTATTTAGAGTTTCGTGGTTATGAAGTGAAGTATGTATCGAATTTTACCGATGTGGATGATCGAATTATCAAAGCAGCGAACGAAAATAATGAAGATGTATTTTCTTTGGCCGACCGGTTTATCCGGGCTTATTTTGAAGATATTGCTGCTCTCGGATGCCTCAAGGCTGCACATCATCCGCGGGTTACTGAAAATATGGATATTATCATCCATTTTATTAAAGGCCTCATTGATAAAGATTTTGCTTATGAATCGGATGGGGATGTGTATTTTCGGACGAAGAAATTCCAAGAATACGGAAAGTTATCTCATCAATCAATTGATGATTTACGACTTGGTGCAAGAATTGAAGTAGGCGAGAAAAAACAGGACCCGCTGGATTTTGCTCTTTGGAAAGCGGCAAAACCAGGTGAAGTATACTGGGAAAGTCCATGGGGAAAAGGCCGACCGGGTTGGCATATTGAATGCTCGGCAATGGCAAGGGAATATCTCGGTGATACGATTGATATTCATGCCGGGGGGCAGGATTTGACATTTCCACACCATGAAAATGAAATCGCTCAATCGGAAAGTTTAACGGGAAAACCTTTTGCAAATTATTGGATGCATAATGGCTATATTAATATTGATAACGAAAAAATGTCCAAATCGTTAGGAAACTTTGTGCTTGTTCATGACATTATTACGCAGCATGACCCGAATGTATTACGCTTTTTTATGCTGTCGGTTCATTACCGGCATCCGATTAATTACAGTGAAGAATTATTGAACAACGCAAAAGCGGCATTGGAACGCTTACAAACGTCGTACCAAAACTTAAAACATCGCTTGGAGGCGAGTACAAACTTAGTAGAAGATGACCAAAAATGGCTCGATCAAATTGCAAACTTCCATAATCAATTTATTGAGGAAATGGATGATGACTTTAATACAGCCAATGCAATATCGGTTCTGTTTGAGGTATCCAAGTTGGCAAATTATTACTTGATGGAAAAAAATACATCGACAGTTGTGATTCGTAAATTTTTAGAGATATTTGAACAATTTTTTAATGTTTTAGGATTGGAACTGACCAAAGACCAATTACTGGATGAGGAAATTGAACAATTGATTACAAAAAGAAATGAAGCGAGAAAAAATCGTGATTTTCATACAGCCGATCAAATTCGTGACCAATTAAAAGAGATGAACATCGTTTTGGAAGATACCCCTCAAGGAACGCGGTGGAAAAGGAGTTAACGTATGCTGATAAGTGATTATGTTCGAGACCCAAAAAGCTTAAATAGTCTTGCCCTTGCCTACATGGGTGACGCCGTCTATGAAGTATATGTCAGGCGTCACTTATTAAAAAAAGGGGAAGTAAAACCGAATATCTTACAGAAAAAAGCGATTCAATATGTATCGGCAAAAGCACAAAACTTTATTATCCATGCTTTTATTAACGATGAATATCTGACTGAAGAGGAATTGGCCGTTGTCAAAAGAGGAAGAAATGCGAAAAGTCATACAACCCCTAAAAATACGGATGTTCAAACCTATCGTTATAGCACTGCCTTTGAAGCATTGCTTGGGTATCATTTTCTCTCGCAAAACTTCCTTCGTTTGGAGGAATTAATCCAGCAAGCTTTTATGAAAGTAGAAGAAAGAATAGGTGATCAACATGGATGATTTTATTATTGGAAAAAATCCTGTTTTGGAGGCAATCAAGGCAAAGCGGGATATAAATAAAATATGGATAGGCGAAGGTTCCCAAAAAGGGGCGATGCAACCAATTATTAAAGCGGCAAAGGAAAATCAATTAATTATTCAGTTTGTACCTAGAAGAAAGCTTGATGAAATGGTGGACGGCAACCATCAAGGAGTAGTTGCTCAAGTTGCCGCTTATCAATATTATGAACTTGATGAACTGTTCAGAAGGGCAGAAGAGCAAAATGAACCCCCTTTTTTCCTCATCTTGGATGAAATTGAAGATCCGCATAATTTGGGCTCCATTATGCGTACGGCAGATGCCTGCGGGGTCCATGGCATCATTATTCCAAAACGAAGATCAGTTGGTTTGACAGCAACTGTGGCAAAGGCTTCGACCGGAGCAATTGAGCATATTCCTGTTGTAAGAGTAACAAATATTACCCGGATCATAGATGAACTGAAAGAAAAAGGAGTATGGATTGCCGGAACAGATGCCAAAGGAGACATGGATTACCGGGATGTTGATGGAGTCTTGCCGATTGCCCTTATCATCGGCAGTGAAGGAAAAGGGATCAGCCGATTACATAAAGAAAAATGTGATTTTCTTCTGCAATTACCAATGAGAGGTCATGTCACTTCCTTGAATGCATCGGTAGCGGCGGCACTGCTAATGTATGAAATTTATCGAAAACGTAGTCCGTTAAGGTAAAACCCATGGATATTCTTATTGTTGATGGATATAACATGATCGGAGCATGGCCAGAATTGCAGAAATTAAAGAATAAAGATTTAGCAGCTGCAAGGGATTTACTAATTGAAAAAATGGCTGAATACCAAGGGTTTACCGGAGTCAAAGTCATCATTGTTTTTGATGCCTATATTGTAAAAGGCTTAGAACGGAAATATAGAAATTTTAATATCGAGATTATTTTTACTAAGGAAAAGGAAACGGCAGACGAAAGAATTGAAAAATTGGCTAATCAGTTGGTTAACCGTACAACAAAAGTATTTGTCGCGACATCTGATTATGCTGAGCAAGGGCAAATTTTTGGCAAGGGAGCATTTCGTAAATCTGCCCGGGAATTGTATAATGAAATTAAAGAAATAGAAAAAAAGATTTCAAAAAATGTGGATGAAATTAAGCATGAACGGCCAATTTCCAAAATACCTTTAACGAAGGAAGTGCTTGATTTTTTTGAAAGATTCAGAAGAGGTGAATGAATGATGTTGACGCTATAAAAATTGCTAATGTATAATGTACCTAACAACTGAGTGGCCGGGGTGATGTTCTTGAGGGAAAAGGGTAAAATATACGGTAATCTTCAGTTTGGCAATATGGATGATGAGCAACTCGTTGAAATGGTTCACAAAGGAGATAGTGAGGCACTTGATTATTTAATCCATAAATATCGTCAGTTCGTCCGAGCCAAAGCAAGATCGTATTTTTTAATTGGTGCTGACCGTGAAGACATTGTTCAGGAAGGTATGATCGGATTATTTAAGGCCATCCGGGATTATAAAGATGATAAGTCGTCGTCTTTTAAAGCGTTTGCGGAATTGTGCATTACAAGGCAAATTATTACGGCAATTAAAACGGCAACGCGGCAAAAGCATATTCCCCTCAATTCTTATGTATCATTGGACAAGCCTGTCTATGACGAAGAATCAGATCGGACTTTAATGGATATGTTGACAGAAACAAAATCATTGGATCCGGAAGAGTTAATTATTAATCAGGAAGAATTTGATCATATTGAAATAAAAATGGCAGAGTTGTTAAGTGACTTGGAGCGGGAAGTTTTAGCATTATATTTGGACGGGCAATCCTATCAGGAAATTTCCGGAGAGTTGAATCGACATGTCAAGTCAATTGATAATGCTTTACAAAGAGTGAAACGGAAACTGGAAAAATACTTAGAATCCAGGGAAACGCCGATGAAGGGTTTCTAATTTTATAGAATAAGAATACAACATCCGGGTCAATAACTTTGGACTAGTTTTATTGTTCAGTCCACAAGAAAAACCGCGACAGGACATTCAAGAGACATTGACATAATAACCGGTTACATGTTAAAGTTTGAAAGATAGAGTAGTTTAGATTAAAGATTGATGGTGTGTGTAGATGCCTAAAAAAATAGTATTAGCATGTTCGGTATGTGGGTGTAGGAATTACCGGACGACGGAAACAAATGATAGCAAAGACGAACGTCTGGAGTTAAAAAAATATTGTCCAAAATGCCAAACACATACAGTTCATAGACAAGCATAAACCTAGTAATTTCCCAATTTTGGAGGTTTGACATGCAAAGGATCAGCAAGTTTTTCCATAATGTTATCGTAGAAATGCGTAAAGTTCGATGGCCGCACCGGAAAGAATTGACCAAGTATACGATTACTGTAATTACAACACTTATCTTTTTTACAATTTTTTTCACTTTAGTAGATCTAGGTTTAACACAAATTATTGAGTTATTACCTTAATAAGTGAATAACATGTTCATCCTTTGTTATAATGGTAATGAACAGTGTAAAACCCGGTTGTCGGGTTTTTTCATTATACGTTAGTAAAGTATAAATTTCCAGCTAGGATGAGAATTCGCTTGTGGCGGGAAATTTTAAGTTTTCAATATAAGTGCACAAGGAATGCTGTGTAGCGCAAGGAAGGCTTCGAAAGCATAGGCTCCGCAGTTGAAAGAACAATGACTTTTCCAACGAATAAATCGTAGCCGAAAAATTATATTTTTTTCGGTGATCGACGAGTCACGAGTCGTTCATAAAGGCTCGGACGCTTAAGTTTTCTTTATCTTATATTTTGATTTAGGGAGGGAAGGACATATAGTCCTCTTCAATGGAAAAAAATTGGTATGTTGTTCATACGTATTCAGGGTATGAAAATAAAGTGAAGGCAAATTTGGAAAAACGGGTTGAAACGATGGGGATGGAAGATAAAATCTTTCGTGTGATCGTCCCGGAAGAAGAAGAGACAGAAATAAAAAACGGAAAATCCAAAGTCGTAAAGAAAAAAGTATTTCCGGGTTATGTGTTAGTGGAACTGATCATGACAGATGATTCCTGGTATGTTGTCCGTAATACTCCTGGAGTAACAGGCTTTGTTGGTTCAACCGGTTCCGGCTCAAAACCGATACCGTTATTACCGGAAGAGGTTAGCGCACTTTTAAAACGGATGGGTATTGAAGAAAAACGTATTGAGGTTGATCTGGAAGTAGGGGACACTGTAAAAGTAATTGAAGGGCCATTTGCCAACTTTACAGCTTCTGTTGAAGATATCGACCGTGCTAAGGCAAAAATCAAAGTACTAGTGAATATGTTTGGCCGGGATACGCCGGTAGAATTAGACTTTTCACAAATTGAAAAAATATAATAACGAATAGCTTGAAAAATGTCTTGAAATTTGATACTATTTTTAAGTCGGTATGTCTCTTTATTGAGATTGACAGTGTTTTAGTGCTGTTGTAAGATATATGCTATTGAATGAGTGGGAGGGCATAGACCCATTTACCACATCACGGACTTAAGGAGGTGTGTCTCGTGGCAAAAAAAGTCATCAAAGTAGTGAAACTGCAAATTCCAGCAGGTAAAGCAAATCCTGCGCCACCAGTCGGTCCTGCATTAGGTCAAGCTGGCGTTAACATAATGGGATTTTGTAAAGAATTCAACGCTCGTACAGCTGATCAAGCTGGTTTGATTATACCGGTAGAAATTACAGTCTTTGAAGACCGTTCGTTTACTTTTATTACGAAAACACCACCTGCTGCTGTACTTCTCAAAAAAGCAGCTGGTATTGAATCTGGTTCCGGTGAACCAAACAGTAAAAAAGTTGCGACAGTTAAACGTGATAAAGTGCGTGAAATTGCTGAAACAAAAATGCCTGACTTAAATGCAGCAAGTGTTGAAGCAGCCATGAAAATGGTTGAAGGTACAGCACGCAGCATGGGTATTGTGATTGAAGATTAATTGTTTCATGAAGAGTATGGGGTTGCGGCAACAGTGTTTATTTTCAAGTCGCAACCTCTATTCGTGGGAGGTCCCAACCGTTAAAACCACAGTTAAGGAGGATTACTATGGCTAAAAGAGGTAAAAAATATATTGAAGCTGTAAAGCTAATTGATCGTTCAAAAGCATATGATGCAAAAGAAGCAATTGAACTATTGAAAAAAACAAGTTATGTAAAATTTGACGCATCGGTAGAAGTTGCATTTCGCTTAGGCATTGACCCTAGAAAAAATGACCAACAAATCCGTGGAGCAGTTGTTCTTCCAAACGGAACCGGTAAAACGCAACGTGTGCTAGTTTTTGCGAAAGGTGATAAGGCAAAAGAAGCAGAAGCTGCCGGAGCTGACTATGTAGGTGATGCAGATTATATTAATAAAATTCAACAAGGTTGGTTTGAATTTGATGTAATCGTCGCAACACCTGATATGATGGCAGAAGTTGGGAAATTGGGTCGTGTGTTAGGTCCGAAAGGCTTAATGCCAAACCCGAAGACAGGTACGGTTACATTTGATGTTACACGTGCTGTAAATGAAATTAAAGCAGGGAAAGTTGAATATCGTGCAGATAAAGCAGGAAATGTCCATGTTCCAATTGGAAAAATTTCCTTTGACAATGATAAACTTCTCGAAAACTTAGCTACTATTGTTGAAACAATTAATAAAGCGAAACCTGCTGCCGCAAAAGGCACTTATATAAAAAATGTAACAATCAGTTCAACAATGGGACCTGGAATTAAACTTGACCCAACAACTGTTTAAAAATGACAGTTGACTGATAAAGCATATATATGTTATGATTTTTTTCGTCAATGAAATAAAAGCATTTATACCGTAGACAGTAGGTGCTCCTCAAGAGCTTAATTTCCTACCGAGGTAATAAACATAGATCGTATGATTACCAGGATTTCGAATGTCGAAAAGACTGGCTATGTAAACCTCCTTGTCTACCGGCAAGGAGGTTTTTTGGTAGACAGGCCGGTATAGATGTGATAATCATCAACTGGGAGGTGTAGGTATGTCTAGTGCTGTTGAACAAAAGAAACAGTTAGTGGAAGAAATTGCTGAAAAACTAAAAAACAGTGTTTCAACCATTGTTGTTGACTATCGCGGATTGAATGTTGCTGAGGTAACAGAACTGCGGAAACAACTTCGTGAAGCAGGGGTTGAATTTAAAGTTTATAAAAACTCTTTAACCCGCAGAGCTGCTGAAGCTGTTGATTTAAACGGTTTAACTGAAGTTTTAACAGGTCCGAATGCCATTGCGTTCAGTAATGAAGACGTTGTGGCTCCTGCAAAAATTTTAAATAACTTTGCAAAAGAACATGAAGCATTAGAAATGAAAGCAGGCGTTATTGAAGGAAAAGTATCTTCGGTTGAGGAAATTAAAGCTCTTGCTGAACTTCCTTCAAGAGAAGGTTTACTCTCTATGTTGCTTAGCGTTCTTCAAGCTCCAATCCGCAACTTTGCGCTTGTTACAAAGGCAGTTGCTGATCAAAAAGAAGAACAAAGTGCATAATTCAATAAAGATTGCATGATTTAAACTTTTTAATGTTTCTTAATGCAAGAGATTAGGGTTCGTTCGGTTTAAAAACATTCGATTATTTAATATGAAAATTATCAAATTAGGAGGAAAAACTGATGACGAAAGAACAAATTATTGAAGCTGTAAAAAATATGTCAGTTTTAGAATTAAACGATTTAGTAAAAGCAATTGAAGAAGAGTTTGGTGTAACTGCTGCTGCTCCTGTAGCTGTAGTTGGCGGAGCTGCTCCTGGAGCTGCTGGTGATGAAAAAACTGAATTTGATGTTGTTTTAACTGAAGCCGGTGCTCAAAAAATTAAAGTTATTAAAGTGGTTCGTGAAATCACAGGTCTTGGACTTAAAGAAGCAAAAGATCTTGTTGACAACACACCAAAACCAGTTAAAGAAGGTGCTTCTAAAGAAGAAGCAGAAGAAATTAAAGCAAAACTTGAAGAAGTTGGAGCAGGCGTTGAAGTTAAATAATTTACTTGAGCAAGTTCATCTCGGATTGATTATATAAAATAAAAAAAGCTCGCTGACAATAGCGAGCTTTTTTCACAAAACTTTCCCCCTTCCTACCTAGAACTGAATTGAGGTGATGATCATGGTTGATCATTATTATTCCCATAAACCAGATGTAGCCAGTGATCCGAAATATTGGTCTTGTCAGCTAAAAGGCTACCTGTTTCGCTTTAAAACGGACCGTGGTGTGTTTTCGAAAAATGAGGTAGACTATGGATCAAAATTGCTTATCGACACATTTATACCCCCAGATGTTGATGGAACCATACTTGATGTTGGATGCGGTTATGGTCCAATCGGTTTGGCGCTCGCACGTTCCTATCCAAACAGACAAATACATATGATAGATATTAATGAGAGAGCCATTCGGCTGGCGAAAGAAAATGCGGAACAAAATCACATTGATAATGTAAACATTTTTGAAAGTGATGTTTTTGAAAATGTGATTGAGCATAACTATGCAGCAATCGTAACTAACCCTCCAATCCGTGCCGGTAAAAAAGTAGTGATAGAAATCATAGAAAAAAGCTATCAGCATTTATGCGATGGCGGTGAATTTTGGGTTGTTATCCAAAAGAAGCAGGGCGCCCCATCGGCAAAAAAAGTGATGGAAGAAATATATGATGAGGTGAAAATTGCAAAACGGGATAAAGGATATTATATTTTAAAGGCAAAAAAATTTGACTCTGATTAATGCATATGTTAATATAATTTAATGCCAATATGTATTTACCTATATAACCAATTTTTCCATAATTATTCGTATATTTTTATGGAAAAATGGGGAAAATAGTATAAATAAGACTAGATTTTTTGTGGTTTTCAAAGGAAACCCTTTTTTCTTTTTACAATAACTTAGTAAGAGCATTTCAATGATTTTTGGCATTTTCAAAACGTTTGATTTGAGGGGTGAATCAGTTGACAGGTCAACTAGTTCAATATGGACGGCACCGCAAGCGGAGAAGTTATGCGAGAATACGTGAAGTTTTAGAATTACCGAATCTTGTTGAAATTCAAACCGCATCATACAAATGGTTTTTTGATGAAGGTTTGCGGGAAATGTTTCAGGATATTTCCCCGATAGAGGATTTTACGGGTAATTTGTCTCTTGAGTTCATTGACTATGAATTGGGAGAACCAAAATACTCTGTTGATGAAGCAAAAGAACGTGATGTTACATATGCAGCACCACTGAGGGTAAAAGTTCGGTTAGTTAATAAGGAAACTGGGGAAGTAAAGGACCAAGATGTGTTCATGGGTGATTTTCCGCTTATGACAGAAACAGGTACCTTTATTATTAATGGTGCTGAACGGGTCATTGTCTCCCAATTGGTTCGTTCCCCCAGTGTCTATTATAATGCAAAAGTTGATAAGAATGGTAGAAGTGGTTTCAGTGCAACTGTAATACCAAACCGTGGTGCTTGGCTCGAATATGAAACCGATGCGAAAGATGTTGTTTACGTTCGCATCGATCGTACGCGAAAACTTCCGGTTACAGTATTATTACGTGCTTTAGGATTTGGTTCAGATCAAGAGATCATTGATTTAATAGGTGATAATGAGTTTTTGCGAAATACGCTGGAAAAAGATAATACCGATAGCACGGAAAAAGCATTAATAGAAATATATGAGCGCTTGCGGCCGGGTGAACCGCCAACCGTTGAAAATGCAAAGAGTTTATTGATCTCACGTTTTTTCGACCCAAAACGGTATGATTTAGCCAATGTTGGGCGCTATAAAATGAACAAGAAATTAAATATTTCCAATCGTTTGTTTGGGCAAACCTTGGCTGAAACACTCGCTGATCCCGAAACCGGAGAAATTGTTGCTGAAAAAGGGACAGTATTAGATCGACGTACTTTGGATCGACTTATTCCTTATATCGAAAAAGGAATTGGTTTTAAACGATTTAATCCGACCGGCGGCGTTTTGGAAGAAGAAATTTTAATCCAATCCATTCGAGTTTATGCTCCAAATGATGATGAAAATAAAGAAATTAATATTATTGGGAATGCAGGTATAAAGGAAAAAATTAAACATATCACACCGGCAGATATTATTTCGTCTATTAGTTATTTCTTCAATTTGCTTCATCAAGTTGGTAGAACGGACGATATTGATCATCTGGGTAATCGCCGGATTCGCTCTGTTGGTGAATTATTACAAAACCAATTCCGTATCGGTTTATCAAGAATGGAACGGGTTGTCCGTGAAAGAATGTCGATTCAAGATACGAACACAATTACACCACAGCAACTCATTAATATTCGTCCGGTAATTGCGGCAATCAAAGAGTTTTTTGGCAGTTCTCAGCTGTCACAATTCATGGACCAAACGAACCCGTTAGCTGAACTTACCAATAAAAGACGTTTATCCGCTCTTGGACCGGGTGGTTTGACACGAGAACGGGCAAGTATGGAAGTACGGGACGTTCACTATTCACACTATGGAAGAATGTGCCCGATTGAAACACCTGAAGGTCCGAACATTGGGTTAATCAACTCGCTTTCCACGTATGCGAAAGTGAATAAATTTGGCTTTATTGAAGCACCGTATCGCAAGGTTAATCACGAGACTGGTAAGGTTACTAATGAAATTCATTACATGACAGCGGATGAAGAAGATAACTATGTTGTCGCTCAGGCGAATGCGAAAGTGGATGACGAAGGGAACTTCTTGGAAAAAGAAGTTTTTGCAAGATTCCGTGGTGAAAACTTAGTTGTTTCAGTTGACCGTGTCGATTATATCGATGTTTCTCCTAAACAAGTCGTTTCCGTTGCGACTGCTTGTATTCCGTTCCTTGAAAACGATGACTCTAACCGCGCTTTGATGGGAGCAAACATGCAGCGTCAAGCTGTTCCGTTACTTGTTCCTGAAGCACCAATTGTAGGTACGGGAATGGAACATGTCAGTGCTCGTGATTCAGGGGCGGCAGTTATTTGTAAACATGATGGTATCGTTGAACATGTTGAAGGCGATCAAATTCGTGTTCGTCGTATTTCAACAATTGATGGTCAAGAAGTTCGCGGTGACTTGGATCGTTATAAAGTTCATAAATTTGATCGTTCCAATAATGGAATGAGCTTTAACCAGAGACCAATTGTCAAGGTCGGTGATCGTGTCAAAAAAGGTGAAATTTTGGCCGATGGACCTTCCATGGAAAAAGGGGAATTGGCTTTGGGACGAAATGTACTGGTTGCTTTCATGACATGGGAAGGTTACAACTATGAAGATGCGATCGTCATGAGTGAACGTCTGGTGAAAAATGATGTATATACTTCTATTCATATTGAAGAGTATGAATCTGAATCCAGGGATACAAAACTAGGGCCTGAAGAAATCACGAGAGATATTCCGAATGTTGGGGAAGATGCTCTTCGTAATCTTGATGAGCGTGGAATCATCCGCATTGGGGCAGAAGTGAAAGATGGCGATCTTCTCGTTGGGAAGGTAACACCAAAAGGAGTTACGGAATTAACTGCTGAAGAAAGACTTCTACATGCGATCTTTGGTGAAAAAGCAAGGGAAGTTCGAGATACCTCTCTGCGCGTTCCACATGGCGGCGGCGGAATTGTTCTTGATGTAAAAGTATTCAATAGGGAAGACGGCGATGAACTGCCACCTGGAGTTAATCAATTAGTTCGGGTATATATTGTACAAAAACGGAAAATCCGTGTTGGCGATAAAATGGCCGGACGACATGGGAATAAAGGGGTTATTTCACGCATTCTTCCTGAAGAAGATATGCCGTACTTACCTGATGGAACCCCTGTTGATATCATGCTAAATCCGTTAGGTGTGCCGTCACGGATGAACATTGGGCAAGTTTTAGAGTTGCATTTAGGGATTGCTGCAAAGAAACTTGGCATCCATGTTGCTACACCGGTCTTTGACGGTGCAACCGAAGATGATGTGTGGGATACGTTGGAGGAAGCCGGTCTTGCCCGCGACGGTAAAACCATTCTTTATGACGGTAGAACTGGTGAACCGTTTGATAACCGTGTATCTGTCGGTATCATGTATATGATTAAACTGGCACATATGGTTGACGACAAATTGCATGCTCGCTCAACAGGTCCTTACTCGTTAGTTACCCAACAACCGCTTGGCGGAAAAGCACAGTTTGGTGGACAACGGTTTGGTGAAATGGAAGTGTGGGCTTTAGAAGCCTATGGAGCGGCATATACGCTTCAAGAAATCTTAACCGTTAAGTCGGACGATATTGTTGGTCGGGTAAAAACATACGAAGCTATCGTTAAAGGCGAGAATGTTCCTGAACCGGGTGTTCCGGAATCTTTCAAAGTTTTGATGAAAGAATTGCAAAGTTTAGGTTTGGATGTCAAAATCCTTTCCGGAAACCAACAGGAAATTGACATGAAGGACTTAGAAGATGATGATGATTTTCAACAAGCTGATGCTTTAAATATACAATCCGAAAACAATAATCAAGAATCTGAAAAAGTAGGTGTCACCGAGTAAAAAAAGAAAAAAACTCAATACTTACAGATCTCAATTTTAAATCGAGAGCTTGTGTATTGGGTTTTTCTTTCCCTGAAATGAACCAAATTGGGAATTACCCTTATGAATAGGAGGTCGACCCCTTGCTAGACGTAAATAACTTTGAATATATGAAAATTGGTTTGGCTTCACCGGATAAAATTCGTTCATGGTCACATGGTGAAGTCAAAAAACCAGAAACAATCAACTATCGCACATTAAAACCGGAAAAAGACGGTCTATTTTGTGAACGGATTTTTGGTCCGACAAAAGATTGGGAATGCCATTGCGGTAAATACAAACGAGTAAGATATAAAGGTGTTGTCTGTGATCGCTGCGGTGTTGAAGTGACCCGTTCAAAAGTTCGTCGGGAAAGAATGGGGCATATTGAACTGGCAGCTCCGATATCACATATATGGTATTTTAAAGGAATTCCAAGCCGGATGGGGCTTGTGCTGGACATGTCTCCGAGAGCACTTGAGGAAGTTATTTATTTCGCCTCATACGTCGTTACAGAACCGGGAAATACAACATTAGAAAAGAAACAATTACTATCTGAAAAAGAGTACCGTTCTTATCGGGAAAAATACGGCAATAAATTCCAAGCCGGAATGGGCGCAGAAGCAATTAAAAAACTTCTCCAAGATGTCGATCTTGAAAAGGAAAGTGCCACTTTAAGGGAAGAGCTAAAAACTGCTCAAGGACAAAGAAGAACCCGTGCGATTAAACGGTTGGAAGTTATTGAGGCCTTCCGTAATTCAGGGAACGATCCTTCATGGATGGTTCTTGATGTTCTACCCGTAATCCCGCCTGAATTACGTCCAATGGTCCAATTGGATGGCGGTCGTTTTGCCACTTCTGACTTAAATGATTTATATCGTCGGGTAATCAACAGAAATAACCGGTTGAAACGTTTATTAGATCTTGGTGCTCCCAGCATTATCGTTCAAAATGAAAAACGGATGCTGCAAGAAGCTGTCGATGCGTTAATTGATAACGGTCGTCGCGGCAGACCGGTAACTGGCCCGGGAAATCGTCCGTTAAAATCTTTATCCCATATGTTAAAAGGGAAACAAGGTCGTTTCCGTCAAAACTTGCTCGGAAAACGTGTTGACTATTCGGGGCGTTCTGTTATCGTTGTCGGTCCAAACTTAAAAATGTATCAATGCGGTTTGCCAAAAGAAATGGCCATTGAATTATTTAAGCCGTTTGTCATGAAAGAACTTGTTGCCAAAGGCTTAGCTCACAATATTAAATCAGCAAAACGGAAAATAGAACGGCTCAGTCCGGAAATCTGGGATGTGTTGGAAGAAGTTATTAAAGAACACCCGGTCTTATTGAATCGTGCCCCAACACTACATAGATTGGGAATTCAAGCATTTGAGCCAACATTGGTGGAAGGTCGTGCCATTCGTTTGCACCCGTTAGTCTGTACGGCTTACAACGCGGACTTTGACGGTGACCAAATGGCTGTCCATGTTCCGCTATCTGCTGAAGCCCAAGCGGAAGCACGTTTACTCATGCTTGCTGCTCAAAACATCTTGAATCCGAAAGACGGAAAACCGGTTGTTACACCTTCCCAAGATATGGTGCTAGGTAACTATTATTTAACATTAGAAAGAAAAGGGGCAATCGGTGAAGGAATGGTCTTCAAAGATCGTGAAGAAGCACTCATTGCTTACCAAAACGGATATGTCCATTTACACACAAGGGTAGCGGTTCATGCCGGTTCGTTGAAAAACCCAACATTTACCGAAGGGCAAAACAAAAAATTGCTATTAACAACGGTTGGGAAATTAATTTTCAATGAAATTTTACCGAAATCTTTCCCATATATAAATGAGCCGACAACTTCAAATTTGGAAGAAAAGACACCTGCAAAGTATTTTGTTGACCCTTCTGCAAATATTAAGGAAATCCTTGAAGAAAGAGAATTGATTTCTCCATTCAAGAAAGGCTATTTAGGAAAAATTATTGCGGAAGTGTTTAAACGATACAAAATAACCGCAACATCAAAAATGCTTGATCGCATGAAAGATCTCGGTTTTAAATATTCAACAAAAGCAGGTATTACCATTAGTATTGCGGATATCACTGTTCTTCCACAAAAATATGAAATCTTGGAAGATGCCCAAAGAAAAGTTGATAATGTACAAAAACAATTCCGGAGAGGTTTAATAACGGAAGATGAACGCTATGATCGTGTCATTTCCATCTGGAGTGCGGCAAAAGATGAAATTCAAGGAAAACTGATGGAATCGTTGGATAAATTCAATCCGATCTTTATGATGAGTGATTCCGGTGCCCGGGGTAATGCATCGAACTTTACCCAACTTGCCGGTATGCGTGGCTTGATGGCGAACCCGGCCGGGCGAATCATTGAGTTGCCAATTAAATCAAGTTTCCGTGAAGGCTTGACTGTTCAAGAATACTTTATCTCTACCCATGGTGCCCGGAAAGGTCTGGCGGATACTGCACTTAAGACGGCAGACTCGGGTTATTTAACGAGACGTCTCGTAGATGTCGCCCAAGATGTCATTATTCGAGAAGAAGACTGTGGAACAGATCGCGGAATTTACGTTTCTGCAATCATGGATGGAACAGAGATTATCGAACCGCTGGAAGAACGCTTAATCGGACGTTACTCCAGGAAAACCGTAAGACATCCGGAAACAAATAAAGTGATCGTGGGACAAAATGAGTTAATTACTGAAGACATTGCCAAAGAAATTGTAAAAGCAGGAATTACTTCTGTTTGGATTCGTTCTGCATTTACATGTAATACAAAACATGGTGTATGTAAAAAATGTTATGGATATAACTTGGCTACAGGACAGGAAGTTGAAGTCGGTGAAGCAGTTGGAATTATTGCTGCCCAATCAATTGGTGAACCGGGAACGCAGTTGACGATGCGTACGTTCCACACCGGTGGGGTTGCCGGGGATGATATTACCCAAGGTCTTCCTCGTGTTCAAGAGCTTTTTGAAGCACGGAATCCAAAAGGTCAAGCCGTTATTACTGAAATCGACGGTGAAATCACTTCAATCAGCGAAGGAAAAGATCGTCAACAAGAAATTGTTGTTTCCGGTAGTATTGAAACAAGGACATACAATGCACCATATACAGCCCGCTTAAAAGTTGCTGTGGGTGATATGGTTAAACGGGGTCAAGAATTAACAGAAGGTTCGATTGATCCGAAAGAACTATTAAAGGTAACAGATGTTCAAACTGTTCAACAATATTTATTGCATGAGGTACAACGTGTTTACCGGATGCAAGGGGTTGAAATCGGCGATAAACATATCGAAGTAATGGTTCGCCAGATGTTACGTAAGGTCAGAGTGATCGATTCAGGAGAAACAGATGTTTTACCGGGTACGCTAATGGATATCCATCAATTTACCGAAGCGAACAAAAAAGCATTGCTTGAAGGGAAAAATCCGGCAACCGGAAAACCTGTACTGCTCGGAATTACGAAAGCCTCTCTTGAAACTGACTCATTCTTGTCGGCGGCATCATTCCAAGAAACAACCCGTGTTCTTACTGATGCAGCCATTAAAGGAAAACAAGATGAATTACTCGGCTTAAAGGAGAATGTTATTATCGGGAAACTTGTTCCAGCCGGTACAGGAATGCAAGTATATCGGAAAACTAAGTTCAAAAAAATGAAAGATATTGAAGAA
>NZ_JAJCHL010000041.1:0-30297 GCF_020554505.1 Caldibacillus sp. 210928-DFI.2.18 | reverse complement strand
TCATTTCTGCCTTCATTTGTGATTTTGATTCAACCAATCTCTTTGATTTTTCTACAATTCTTTCCCGATCTTTTTGGTCCTTTTGTTGTCTCTTCAATGACCAAGTAATTAACAAATGATCGTTGATTTTATGAGTTTTTCCGTCTGTACGGAAAGAAGATTGAAAGTCAATTTTCTTCCATTTGAATTCAGGGGAAGTGTAAGTATATCCTGATTCATCCAGAACCATTTCTTTCGCTTTTTTTGATCCTGATCGGATTTTATACGCCATGATGTATTCAAAACCAAGTGATTTCAATAATAATAAATTCTTTTTAGAATTTAAGCCACGATCAGCGACAATAATTAACTTTGTGATTCCATACTGTTCTTTTAATCGCATTAGTGTTGGTTCCAATGTTTTAAAATCATTTGTGTTACCAGGAAAAAGCTCATAGCTAACAGGGATCCCGTGTTCATCAATTAACAGCCCCATCACAACTTGAACTTGGTTCACTTTATTATCTTTTGAGAACCCAAATTTTTTTAAAGTGTCTACAGACACAGACTCAAAATAATATGTAGTCACATCATAGAAAGCAACGGCCAAATTCCGATTCAGTTTCTTCGCAATTTGTTTATGAAGATGTTCTTCTAATCGATTTTTTTGAGAGGCAAGGAATGAAAGTGAACGATACAAATGCTTAAGTTCACAAGGAAATTCATGGGCAAAACGGTCTTTTCCTTCAAAGGTACTTAATTTTGAACTGGGAAATAATAATCTTGAAAAAGTCATCAATGAAATAGGAATATGTGTCTGAAATTCAATTTCCGTATCTCGTTTTTGACGGTATTGAAAGAAATAGTCCAGTTTCAATTCATCCCACAGGTAACGATAAACTTCAAATCCATAATTCTGAACAGGAGCTCCATTGCCCGATGAACGTGAAATTTCAGATTCAATAAAATGTTGTACTCGCTGGGATAGAATCAATGCATTTGACTCATTTTTTTCGGCATTCATTTTTTGAACTTTTTCTTGAAGTTCTTGAATTGCGTTTGGATTTTTAGCTAACAGTTTTTCTTTACTACCGAAAGATTCGATGACTCGTAATTTCGGTTTTTTTGTTTTTAGATCTCGATAAGATTCTACAATACGAACATAATCTTTTCCTCTATTTTTAAAAATTTGCAGTTGCATATGGTTCACCCCTTAATTATATTATATCATATATACATACATATATACAATACAAAAATATAAAAAGTGGCTAAAAACCTTAGTTTCAATAGGTTCTTAGCCACTTTTTTATCGTTTTACTGTCAAAGTCGGGAAAATGAGAGGATTATTTTTATCATTTTTATCATTACTATCCATGGTTTTATTATTAACAGGATGCAATGAACAAACATCGAGTAATAAAGAAGTGAAACAGCCCTTAACTGTTGAACTCTCAACAATACCTAGTAATCCAAAAGCCAACGAACTTGTTACAATTAATTTAAAGGTAAAGCAAGGTAATAAAATATTAGCAGATAAAGATGTTGATAAGGTTACATATAAGATTTGGAAACAAGGATCAAAAAAGATAAAAAAAACATATAAAGCAAAAAAAGATGATAAAGGTAACTATTATTTGAAAAAAAAATTCAAATCCAATACTGTCTATTATTTGCAATATACAGTTAAGTCTGGGAACCAATTTTACGAAGAAACCAAGAAGTTTTCTTTAGAAAGTAATAGTGGCAACGAACAATCAGAGGAGTCACATGCTCATTTTCATCCAGAAGATGGTATCAATGTTCACTTAATGAAAGAATATAATAATAACAGCAAGAGACTAAAATTAATTGCTCATGTTACTAAAGATGGTAGTCCTTTTAGCAACACAAATGTTCATTTTGAAATTTGGTCAAGTGATAATAATAAACACTTAATGTCAATAAAAGTGAATGAAAAGGAGGAAGGAGAATATGTAGGGGAAAGTGATACTAGCATAGAAAAAGGAACCTATACTGTATATATTCAAGTTGAAAATGGGAGCGAGACAGAACTAATAATACAAAAGATTGATGTGCCATAATGGAAGTTTTAAACAAAAATTGCCCATCCCCCGTAACTTTTATTAGAAGATTGTTTGATGGGCTATTTTTGTTTGAGTTTGGATATTAAGATTGTTAATGGAATTTATAGATCTCTAAAAAAGATTCTAGAGAAAAAACGTTGTTTTTCTTTTTGCCCCCCATTGATGGCTAGTTGAAAAATAATCTTTGACTTACGACCGGCTCCCTACAAATTATGCAAAGAACCCGGTCGTTTTCTATCCTTCCGCACGTTCAGCTAAATAGGCCCATCGTTCGATTAAATATTCGAGTTCATTGTTCCACTTCTCTTCTTCTATCATCAGCTCTTGCAACAAAGAAAAATCGCTGCCGGAACTTTCCATCTCCTTTTTAATTTGTGCCAACTTTTCTTCTGCTGCAGCAATTTTTCCATCAATTTCTTCCCATTCTTTTTTCTCTGCAAACGTCAATTTCTTTTTTATCGGTTGATTTTCTTGCGGATTTTGCTTTTTGGGTGAGACCGGTTTTTTAACATTTTTTTCCTGCTGACCGGCAATCATTTGTAAGTATTCGGTGTAACTGCCAATGTATTTATCAATTACTCCATTACCTTGAAAAATTAACAGCTCATCACAAACTTTATCGAGAAAATACCGGTCATGAGAGACAGTAATGACCACACCTGAAAAATCTTCCAAAAATTGTTCCAGAACCGTTAACGTTTCCGTGTCAAGATCATTTGTCGGCTCATCCAACAGAAGTACATTTGGTTCTTCCATTAACAACTTTAATAAATACAATCGTCTCCGTTCACCACCGGACAACTTGCGAATGACCGTCCCGTGGGTATGCATCGGAAATAAAAACCGTTCCAACATTTGTGCGGCGGATATTGTTTGACCTTCTTTCGTATGAATAACATCGCCCGTTTCACGAATATATTCAATCATCCGGCGATTGGCATCCATATCAACTGATTCTTGAGTATAATAGGCAAGTTTAACCGTCTGACCGATTGTTATTGTTCCTTGTTCCAGCGGCTCTTTTCCGGCAATTATATTTAATAAAGTTGATTTTCCGCTTCCGTTTTGTCCGACAATGCCGATACGGTCTCCCGGTTTTACCAACATATCAAATCCTGCTAATATCGTTTTCTGGCCGAATGTTTTATATGCTTCTTTTATTTCAATAACATCTTTGCCCAGTCTTGTACCGCTAAAAGCAATATCGATATTTTGCATATCTCCCTTTTTACGTATATCTTCTTCCAGTTTTTCAAATCGCTGAATCCGTGCTTTTTGTTTTGTCGATCGGGCTTGTGCACCACGCCTGATCCAAGTAAGTTCCTTCCGATATAAATTCTCCGCCTTTTCTTGTTGGCGCACAGATTCCTCCTGGCGAACTGCTTTTGCCTCAAGATAGTTTGCATAATTGCCCTTATATACATATAAAGAGCCTTGATAAAGTTCAAAAATACGATTAGAAACGGCATCAAGAAAATACCGATCATGGGTAACAAACAGGATCGAAGCCGGATGCTTTGCTAATTCATCTTGAAGCCATTCGATCATCTCGTAATCAAGGTGGTTTGTCGGTTCATCCAGTAAAAGAAGATCGGCTTGGTCCATCAAAACCTCAGCTAAAGCAACTCGCTTTTTTTGTCCCCCGGAAAGATTCCTGATTTTTTCATTAAAATCGGTCAGTCCAAGCTTTGTAAGCATCGTTTTTGCCCGAGAGCTGACATCCCATCCGCCAAGCTCATCCATTTTCTTTTGCAAGTCGAATAATCGGTTCAATAGTTTTTCATTATCAGGATCATTATTCAACTGTGTTATTACCGTTTCGTATGCCCGAACGGTTTGATTGATTTTCGTATCACGAGCTAAAATTTGTTCCAAAACGGTCAGTTCATTATTTAAAATCGGATCCTGAAGCAAGATAGAAATGGAATAATCATTCGGTTTTGTAAATTCACCTTGATCCAAATCATCTATGCCGGCGATTATTTTAAGGAGGGTTGATTTACCTGTTCCGTTCACACCGATTAAACCAATTCGTTCCTTTTCACCAATGGAAAACGAAATATCTCTAAAGATTTGCTTTTCACCGATTGTTTTTCCTAATTGATTTGCAGTCAAAATACGCATGTTTCACCATTCCACTCATAAAAATTACTGTAACCATCCTTTGAATACAAGTTCGCCATATGATTTTGTTTCATTGCCTAGTGCTGTAACATCTGATAGATCGATTTTCCGGCCATGATCGTTTGTTCGATTATCGATCCTACCTCATCAAGCGTCTTTTCGGTAATCGGATGGATTTTATTAAATTTGTAAACTTGAACGGTTCTTTGGTCTAAATAGATTTGTTTGTATGCTTCAAAATAGAAATCTAAAGCGGGCCGTTGTTTAAAAAATTTTAAAATTCGCTTGTCTAATATTTCATTTAATGAATTCGATAAGGAATATTGAATCGAAAAATTTGCCCCCGGTTCCTCTGCTACTGCAGCCCATTCCGAAGCTAATTGTTTGAAGTCTGCTTTCAACTCTACGGTCATTGTTAATAGTTGTTTCCGGTCACGTTTATGGATAAACGACATGTTAAAATTCCGTGACAAATCAGCTAAATTAACGAGATCATTTCTTTCAATGACTTTGATTTGGCCTGAAAGATCATAATCATAGACAAGCCCTTCAAGAATAACTTTGATATTTTCATATGCGGTCGGATCAAACATGCTATCATCCTTTTTTCAAAAAATTATTTCACCGATTAAGGAGGACTTTGAGGCGAAAAAAGTTCTGTTCACCGAAGACCATGAATTTTTTGATTTTTATTATCTCTTGCAAACAAAAACAAAGAAATTTTCCCTTCCAATATATTAAAATAGGCCGGTGACTTTTCCGCTTTCATCAAGATCCATTCCCATCGCTGCAGGGCGTTTTGGTAAACCCGGCATGGTTAACATATCGCCTGCATAAGCAACGATAAAACCGGCACCAACGGAAGGCTTTAATTCGCGAATGGAAATCATAAAGTTATCAGGTCTACCGATCTTTGTCCGATCATCTGATAATGAATATTGAGTCTTTGCGATACAAACAGGTACATTTGCCCAACCGGCATCTTCAATGGCTTGTACTTGTTTTTTCGCTTTTGCTGATAATTTTATCCCGTCGGCACCATATACTTTCGTAGCAATCGTTGTTAATTTCTGTTCTATTGAATCTGTTACTTCATACAATGGGGCAAATGTTTGGTTGTTGTTATTTTCTGAAAGTAATGACATCATCTTGTCGGCAAGTTCGGTTCCTCCCCGGCCGCCTTTCTCCCAAACTTCGGTTAAAGCATAAGGAATATTTTGTTCTCGACATAACTTGTCAAAAGTCGCTATCTCACTACTATGATCGCCGGTAAACCGATTAAGTGCGACAATATATGGAAGTCCAAATTGTTCCATCGTTTCCACATGTTTTTTCAAATTGGCAAAACCTTGAATCAAAGCTTCCGAATTTTCTTTATGCAACTCTTTTAAGGGAACACCGCCGTGCATTTTTAACGCCCGGATTGTCGCAACGATAACGACTGCACTTGGATTTAATTCTCCAATCCGGCATTTAATATCAAGAAATTTCTCGGCACCTAAATCTGCTCCAAAGCCGGCTTCCGTTATGACATAATCAGCAAGTTTTAAGGCGGTTTTTGTTGCAATCAGACTATTACATCCGTGAGCAATATTGGCAAAAGGTCCGCCATGAATAATTGCCGGCGTATGTTCAAGTGTTTGTACAAGGTTCGGCTTAAAAGCATCTTTTAATAACAAGGTCAAAGCTCCCTCAACACCCAGATCCTGAACGGTTACCGGTTCATTATGCACAGTAAAAGCGACAACGGTTCGAGCAATTCTTTCTTTTAAATCACGGAAATCTTTTGCCAGGCAAAAAATGGCCATCATTTCCGATGCCGCCGTTATTTCAAAATGATCTTCACGGGGAACGCCATTTTTTTCTCCGCCCAGTCCGATAACGATATCTCTTAAGACCCGGTCATTTAAATCAATGGCCCGTTTCCAAATGATTTTTCTCGGATCAATTCCAAGCTCATTCCCTTGATGAATATGATTATCGATAAAAGAGGCGAGCGCATTGTTGGCAGAGGTAATTGCATGCAAGTCTCCGGTAAAATGGAGATTGATATCTTCCATTGGGACAACTTGCGACCAACCGCCGCCGCAAGCACCTCCTTTTAATCCCATTACCGGTCCGAGTGATGGTTCCCTTAAAGCAATGATTGCTTTTTTCCCTAATTGCTTTATTGCATCACCGAGACCAATGGTTACCGTTGATTTCCCTTCACCGGCAGGAGTCGGATTAATCGATGTCACTAAGATTAATTTTCCATTTGAACGATTGTGTAAACGACGAATCGCTTCATTTGATAATTTTGCTTTATATGGTCCGTAACATTCAATTTCGTTTTCTGCCAATCCGATCTCTGCGGCAATTTCCCGGATTAGTTTCATCTTTGCTTGTTGTGCAATTTCAATATCCGTTACAAGGTTTGACATGTTTTTCCTCCTCAATCTGTCATTAAAGTATATCTTCAACCATTGGGAAAATCACTATCTCGCTAATTGTTAGGTAAATAATTGGACGCATGCGGGAATTCCTTCTTCCGGTTATTTTCCTCATGGACTTAACATAACAGACTTACAAAAAATACGATAAGCCTATTTTAACATGACATTTTCTGACAAGGAACATCGTTTTTTCATCATTGCTTGAATTTTCTTCCTAATAATTGGAGAAAGTAAGAAAGAGGTGAGAATATGGAAGAAATTGTCGCTGTGGATCGAAACTATAAAGGTGAAATTATTAGTCTTCAAACATCCACCGGAAGAGTGATTTCTTATCAAAAAGCAATGGACGAAATTATCGAAGGTCGCATTACCGGAGTGGAAATCGTGGAAGCTCATGATGATGACAAACCACTTATCATTAATTCAAATCATCCGGATGACGAATCTTTTGTCAATTACCCACCGATATTCTAAACAGGAAAATTGTATAATTAATTCATTTTGCCTCACCACAATGTTCTTAAACTGTTGAACTTTAAAGTTTTTTGAATGGTATATTTATTTTAAACAAATAACTTATGAATAAAGTGGAGGACGATTAAAAATTATGTCAATCCTCCATTTTGTTCTGCATTCGGTTTAATTCTTCCAAACGTTCCGGATTTTCTTCAAAATACTGGACTAAGTCTCCAATGCGGTCAATTGCATTCCAGCTGAGATGGTGCTCAATCCCTTCAACATCATGATAAATATTTTCCTCTGCAACACCGATCATTTTCAAAAATTGTTCAAGTAATTCATGACGATATACTAACCGCTTACCTGTCTTTTTTCCTTTCGGTGTTAAAATCAGGCCGCGGTATTTTTCATAAATTAAATACTCATTTCGATCAAGTTTTTGAACCATTTTCGTCACGGATGAGGGATGAACGGAAAGTGCTTCGGCAATATCGGAAACCCTTGCATACCCTTTATTTTCAATCAATAAATATATTTGTTCAATATAGTCTTCCATGCTTGGTGTCGGCATTTTATTTCCTCCACAAAATCGTCTACATATAATATATATTTTACTATAATTCCATGGTATTAACAAGATTTGCCATTGTTTTGCCTTTTTTGTCAAAGGTGTTAATGTTTTTCCAATATCCTCTGAAACATCTCTTCCAGTGCCTGAATTTTCTTGACTATGAATACGCTTTATTGTATATTAAATTTAATCAAGAAATGTGATGCAATCCTTTTTTGTATTCGTTTTTTGAGAAATAATTTTTATTGACACTTTGGTGTCGGGAGAGTTTAGGAGGAAGAAAAATGCAAAACGGTAAAGTAAAATGGTTTAACAATGAAAAAGGCTATGGTTTTATTGAAGTTGAAGGTGGAAATGATGTATTTGTACACTTCACCGCCATTCAAGGTGACGGGTACAAAACACTGGAAGAAGGGCAAGAAGTTTCTTTTGACATTGTGGAAGGAAATCGTGGACCTCAAGCAGCTAATGTTGTGAAATTATAAATTAAAATTCATATAAATAGAACAGTGAATCATCTAGGCTGGTTGTTAAAGACCAGCCTTTTTGGTGCATAAAGAAAGTATAATTTCCCAACAAAAAACGACCATTCTACACAGTTGAGAATTTTCAGACTTTTCGGTCAGGCATAAACTTTGTTCTATAGGCTCGGACACCCCCTTTATGACAGTTTCCTGCCTGTCTCTTTTAATTTCATCCCGACAGTACAATGATTGATACAAAAGCTATGGGCAAACCTTCTCCCTTTTTCTTTTTTAAAAAATTGAAAAACAAAACAGCCGTCACATATTTTTAACAATTCATCGATCTCTTCCAGCAATGCCTTTCGTTCCTTGTCAATCGCTTCATCCGACATGATCTTTTTCATCATTTATTCTTCATCACCTAATTTCTGTTTACTTTCGATCATTACTTGTTTTAATGCTTGACGTGCCAATTTGTCAGCTTCTTTATTATCATTCCGGTTTATTGGTTCATACACCGGATGAAAGTTCAACTTTTTCACCAATCTTTCTATCCGATCCAACCAGCGATTAAGATTTTCTTCGTAACATGGCCATTCACCGCGCAGTTGCATTAACAACCCTTGACTGTCCCCTTTTATTATTACTTTTTTGCCGGCAATCGGGAACTCACCTAACCGTTTGACGGCATAATGGAGAGCACAATATTCAGCTTCATTGTTCGATTCCAAACCTTCCACGCGTTCATTCCAACGCTCGCGGTACTGCTGGGCGCCTTGTTTATAATAAAGGACGACACCGATCCCTGTCTCGCCGGTTTCTTTATTGTAACCAGCATCAAAATACAAGAGAAATTCATCCGGTTCTTGTTCAAGCCTTTGAAGAACTTTTTTCACTTCTTTTTTCGTCCATGATATTCCTGTTTCATCTTCAAACGACATGTTTTTTACCCGACCGGTTTTTTCCAAATCCTCGGCTATTTCCAAAAGAACATCGTCTTTGATCCATTCAGAAATAAAGTTCGTTTCTGTTTTATTTTTATTATAATAGTCCCATTTTATTTTAAATTTCATCTTCTCATCCCACAGTTTATTAGAAATAGATTTTATAAATTTTTGTCAAGAATAGTGTTTCATTCATGCAAGCTTTAAGTTTGGTATCAATCTTTCACAAACTAAAAAATATCGGTTTAAAACTTAGAGTGACATTGATAAAATGGAAATAATTATTTGAATAACATTATCATAAACAGGTATACATTTTTTATTCAAATAAAAACCTTTCAAAAGCTACTATTTATAAAATATAAATAAACATTCGAGGGGGTTTTCAAGTGAACAAGAAATACATTGCAGATTTCACCTTATTATTCGTAGCATTTGTTTGGGGAACAACATTTGTCGTTGTACAGAATGCAATCTCATTCTTACAACCTCATACCTTCAATGCTGTTCGTTTTTTTATGGCCGCACTTCTCTTATCCGTTTGGTTAGTTGTTTTTCGCAGGGATGAAATAAAAGCAATCAATAAAAAACTTTTACTTTCCGGAATGGCCATCGGTTTTTGGCTTTTTATCGGCTATGCATGCCAAACCATTGGTCTTGTTTATACAACCTCGTCTAAAGCCGGATTTATAACCGGTTTAAGCGTTGTTCTTGTCCCGCTATTATCTTTTTTTATTTTAAAAATCAAACCGGGGATTTATGCAATCATCGGTGTTAGTATCGCAACTGTCGGGCTTTACTTATTAACAATGACCGGAACTACTGTATTAAATATCGGGGACTTGCTTGTATTTTTTTGTGCGATCGGTTTTGCCATGCAAATTATTTATACAGGTAAATATTCATCGCAATATCCTTCTCTGTCATTAACCATTATCCAAATTAGTTTTGTCGCAATATTGTCAAGTGTTTGTTCATTTCTGTTTGAGGATTGGCAAAAAGCAATCCAACCTGAAATTCTGTTCCAAAGAGAAGTTGTTATTGCTTTAATGGTTACAAGTTTTCTAGCAACTGCTTTTGCGTTTTTGGTTCAAACCTATTTTCAAAAATACACTTCGGCGACCCATACCGCATTAATTTTCGCAACTGAACCTGTATTTGCTGCCCTCACCGCATTTCTTTTTGCTGGTGAACGAATGTCAGTCGGCGGTATTATCGGCTCAATCTTTATCTTACTCGGGATGATCTTCGCTGAGTTCCCGAGCAAACGAAAAAAAGCGGCAGAAAATACGATTCAAGAAAAAGCCGTTTAGCAAGATTTAATCCCCGACTTAAGAACTTCGATCGGGGACTATTCTTTATAATAATTGCTTTTGTTTTATAAATTGATATGCTTCGCGTTTATCCTGAATATTTTCGCTCTTTAACGTTTCAAGTAGTGATAAATAAAAACCGCCGTCAAATCGTTTTTGCACTTTTAAAGTCATTTCAATGGCAATTTTTACTAATTTCTCATTTGCATTCGCATAGTCCATTCCAAAGTAGATAAACCCTATTGCGTCTTCTTTAAATTGAAAACCTTTCCCTTGTAAATTGCGAATATATTCTCCTACAGCTTCTTTTTCAGTACTCATTTAAATCAACCTCTAACATGCTTTTATATTCAATGCTAGGAAACCTATTTTCGGTCATGTCACTTATCTTATGCTTGTTCGATGAAGATCGTTAAATAATTTTTATCAAAGCGAAAATACTACAAATGGAGGTGAATGAAACATGTCCGGTAGAAATCGCGGAACAAAAGCACCAGGTGTCAATCCACAAGGGTATGGCCAGGATGATACGATGACCCATGATCCGAAAAGCAAATTGGAAAATGCGGCAAAAAAGAAAAATACAAAATAATTTTTTCCTAAAAAGGCTGTTCACAGGAATCCTCATGCTTTCCTGACGATTAGATTACTGAACAGCCTTTCTATGAATTACCCTACATGCGTTTCTTCATGCCAGTCTTCCAACATCGTTAAAATCCGTGACATTCCTTTAATATCATATTGTTTCAGTTTTTCTCCCCAACCTTTTTGAAAAAGGCGGATCTTTGCGTCGTCAAAATGAAATTCAAGCGGGACATCCAGCTTAATTTCAGCCAATTTTTTCGATAATAATAAGGAGTCCATATCTGTCTCAATCTTTTTTCGTTGTCCGGGTGATAATTGAGCCAGCGATTCCAATAAGTTCTCAACTGAAGTATATTCTCGAATCAATTTTTCGGCTGTTTTCGGACCAATTCCTCGAACCCCCGGATAAAAATCACTCGTATCCCCGGTCAAGCCCTTTACATCGATAAATTGGCGAGGATGATAACCTCTTTCATTTATAAAAGTCTCCTTTGTTTGGATATCATAATTACCGAATCCTTTTTTTAATAACACAACGGAAATATGGTCATCTAATACTTGCAAGATGTCATGGTCTCCGGTTACGATGACAACATCTGCTTTATCTTTGCTGCGAGTGGCAATCGTCCCTAAACAATCATCCGCCTCAAAGCCGGGGATTCCTATATTAGGAATCGAAAAAGCTTCGACCACTTCTTTTGCTAAATCAAATTGTGGAATCAATTCATCCGGTGGTGCTGCTCTGTTCCCTTTATAATCACTGTTATGTACCCTACTGTGGGGAATATTGGTATTTTTAGTAGCACACTTGTATGTCTAAAATATGGTCCTGGTCATCTGGGGATAATCTCCTCGAATTACCTCGATCTGCACGCTTCTTTGGCTTTAAAGCATCAAATCCATTTCGGCGATAATTGAGAAGCCACTCTTTTACTGTTTTCACAGCTATTTTCCGTTCTCCATAATAGGGGATAGAGTGGACTTTTCCCTCTAATTCCTCAAAGTATTGCTTGGAATCAACCTGACCATTTAACAAAGCGGCAATGATTCCGTAACGAAATAAAGCTACTTGTTCTCTTTCTTTTTCAGTCATTGATTTATCCTCCTTTTTTACTAAGAAGGACGACCGGTCATCCATAATCTCCTTCTACCTTTTTCCCCATTTTTTGAACACGCAAAAGGTATGTGGGACTAAAAATATTTTTTTATCCTCAAAAATATAGCAGAATTAATTTGCCCTAAAGTAAGAGGAAAAATGACCCCACGACCTTCGTAAGAAGAGGGATTCTCCAAAATCGCGAATCATTTTCATATATTTTATGGCCTCTTTTTTCATATCTTTGGACAAACCCACTTCCTCCCCTAAATCCACAAAAAAGCTATGAATCCATCTTCATTTTTTTGATACCGCCTCCAGTAAAAAGCAAGTAACTGTCGGCTTCCTTTAGACTTTTTCTTCTCTAAAAACTGTTCAATTCTCTTTAATATGATTTCTAGACTATGTTGAAAATAAGGGATTAGGAAGTCTGGAATAATAGAAAAAGTTTTTTTACAAGACAAGCAAATAATCCTACAAATAGGAATTTTAACTTCTTTTTCCTCCGCTATTGCATTTCTCCAATAATAGCCATGCCTATGTAGATTGCCCGAAGCCACACAGTTACAATTTGGACACTTGTCAAAAGTTGGAAATTTATTCTTTTTTCCATTTATGGCATATTCCTCAAGACTGATGCCAAAATCATGTAAAATAATCATAAAAAATACTCCCCCGTTCCAATATGCCAAAAATTTAGCACATTTTATGGGTAGAGTATATATCTAAATCTGGAGGAATTTGAAAATTTCACTAAGATTTCGGACGATATATCATGGAAATTTACAAAATAATATCTATTTCTTCTTATAATTTTAATTAGCCAAGAAAAATTCCCCATTGGATTTCCTTTCCTCCACAAAATCTCCATTTTTTTTCGTATAATTATTATTGATACCCATTTAAAAAATTAGGTGAATAACAATGAAAAAGCTTTCTGTTAAACTAGGTATTATGTTTTTTATAATCTTTTTTGGATTAAGTACACTTATGTTTTTCTTTCTACATGAAGGAATAGTCGAATCTAGAGTAAACGAAGAACTAAGTTCACTCTTAGCAAGAGGGAATTCTCATAGTTCCGTGTTAGCCAAAAGCTTTGATAACGAAACTCTTTCTCATGTCGTATTAATGGAATCTGAATCAAAAACTGACATTGTCGTTACCAATAAACAAGGAAATGTACTTGGTTCTTCTGATCAACTCCAATTATTTGAAAAATATTTAAGTGAACATTCTAATTCTAATATCCCAAAAGAAGGAAAAGTCATAGAAGATAATTGGGAAAAAGAACCATATATTGTTACAATCAGCCCGATCAGTAATAAAGATGAAACTTTGGGATTTGTTTATATGTTTCAAAACACGAAATCTATTCATTCATTGATTCAACAATTAAATGAACATTTTATACTTACTGGATGGATTTCTGTAATCTTAACAATTATTATTATCATATTTTTGTCAAGAGGAATTACAAAACCATTAATCAAAATGAAAGAAGCTACTCACCAAATTAGTAAAGGGGATTTTACTGTTACACTGCCAGTAAACTCTAATGACGAACTCGGAGAATTAGCTCATTCCATTCAAAAGTTAGCAATAGATTTAAACTACTTAAAAAAAGAACGAAATGAATTTTTAGCAAGTATCTCACATGAGCTTCGAACCCCAATCACCTATATAAAAGGGTATGCTGATATCTTGCGAAAGCGTAATGTAACAGAAGAAGAAAGAAAAAAATACTTATCAACGATTGTTGATGAAACCAATCATTTAAATGAATTAATAAAAAAACTATTTGATTTAGCTAAGATTGATAAGAATTCTTTTGCTATTCATAAAGAAACGATTGAATTAAATTCTTTCCTTCAAAGAATAGAACAAAAACTTGAACATGCTTTCAAAGAAAGAAATATTAAATTTTATGTCTCGTGTCAGAACAATTTATTCTTTAAAGCTGATCCTTTAATGCTAGAACAAATTCTTGTGAACCTTCTAGATAACGCCATGAAATACTCCCATGTAGGTGCCGAACTTGAGTTAAATGCATGGGGAGAGAAAAATAAGATTCACATTTTAATAAGGGATAATGGAAAAGGAATTCCCGAAAAAGATCTCCCCTATATTTTTAACCGGTTTTACCGTGTTGATAAATCACGAACAAGGTCTCTAGGCGGTTCAGGGCTTGGTCTTGCTATAGTAAGAGAACTAGTACATGCTCATCATGCTGACATTTTTGTTAAAAGTAAAGAAAACGTTGGAACAGAATTTGAACTTGTTTTCCAAGGAGAATGATAATCATGAAAACGATTTTGATAATTGATGATGAACCAGTCATGCTTGATTTATTGAGTCTATATTTATCGCCTTTAGGCTTTCGATGTGTAAAAGTTGATTCAGGATTAAAAGGAATCAAATACTTGGAAGAAAATAATGTTGACTTAATTTTATTAGATATTATGATGCCTGAAATGGACGGTTGGGAAACCTGTAAAGAAATTAGAAATCATTGGGATACACCTATCATAATGCTTACTGCCAGAGATTCAAAAGAGGATATAGTAAAGGGATTGAAAGGCGGTGCAGATGATTATATTTCAAAACCATTTGATGAAGAAGAGCTTGTTGCAAGAATTGAAGCCGTTTTACGCAGACAGAAAAATAATCATCGAGTAATACAGTTTAATGGCCTTAGTTTAGACCAAGATGCTTTCCAGCTACAATTTAAAGGGATAAATATTAACTTAACTCCAAAGGAGTTTGGACTAATTACTCTATTTCTTACGAATCAAAATATAGTATTTACAAGAGAGCATTTAATCACTTCTATTTGGGGGTATGAAGTATCGACTGAAGATCGAACGATTGATTCTCACATTAGAAATCTACGTGAAAAATTGAGAAAAGCAGGTTTTCCAGCAGAAAAATATTTACAAACGGTTTGGGGTGTTGGGTATAAGTGGAATAGTCATGAATAAATAAGTTATAGGTATTATAAGAAAAACACATATATAAAGGGGATTGACCTTTTGTCAATCCCCTTTATAAATAACTCGAAATTTTATTTATTCTACAGGTGAAAGTTCGTCTTCTGTTACCCACATATGATTTGTTATTTGTTCCCCTGTTTCTTCATCTGTGTAATCCACCATATAAACCGTAGTTTGTTCAGCTGTATCTATTGTTGCAGTTGCACCATCCATTCCACTCATATGCTCAGCATTTAAAACAACTTCATCACCCGGTTTATATGATTCTTCACTTGGATTTTCAATTTCTTCGTGAACTACCCATTTATGATCTTCTACTGGTTCACCACCGGTTGTTGGGGTATATGTAACCGAATAGACTGTGGTATCAAAAGCACCCGAAACTGTTGCTTCTGCACCATTCATTCCAGCCATATGATCAGCATGAAGAATCACTTTACTACCAACAGGATATGTTGGATTTTCTGCCTCTGTTAAACCTTGGGGAACTTCTCCACCTGAGTGATTCATCTCTGAATGATCCATTTCTCCCGTAGAATCTGATTCTTCTTCACTATTATTTACGTTTTCTTGAGTTTCTGTTTCATTATCAGCATTTTCGTTTTGAGATGGTTCACCGCCGTTTGCACAAGCAGATAATAAGAATATCAATAGCATTGAAGATATCCCTAATACAACTTTTTGCTTTTTCATTATTATCACCCTTTCCAACATACTTATAGTCAAAGTCAAAATTATCAATAGTTTGTGCAGATTTTGTGCAAATATTATAGTACCTTTTTCCTGATTTTAGAATTTGCTGGAATCAATTTAAATTTATATCAATATCTCAAACTTCGCACCAAAATACAAAAATCAACTTCAACAATTGAATTGATGGCTTTCCTAATCATATCAGGGCTTATTTCGCGATATCAGTCTGTCAAGTTTAAGTAATTAAGCATTCAATCATTTTTTGAAAAGAGCTATAAAATGATATATGCAGTAACCAATTTAACCTAATGCCACATCGAGAATCATCATCAATACAAAACCAACCATTAAACTCATAGAAGCGAGATCTTTATTGCCTTTTTCTTGTGAGCTTGGAATTACTTCTTCTATAACAACAAATATCATTGCTCCAGCAGCAAAGCTCAATGCATAAGGTAATAATGGTTCAATAAATGCAACTGCAAATGCACCAATGACCGCAGCTATCGGTTCAACCATACCTGAAAATTGGCCATAGAAAAAGCTCTTTCTTCGAGACATTCCTTCCCCTCTTAGTGGCATGGAAACAGCAACGCCTTCTGGAAAGTTTTGAATACCTATACCCAGTGCCAAAGTTAAAGCACTAGCTAAAGTTGCTTCAGTACCTCCATTTGCTAGTGCGCCGAAAGCAATTCCGACAGCTAAACCCTCTGGAATATTATGAAGGGTAATGGCAAGAACTAACAGGGTACTTCTTTTTCTTTCTTTTGGATAAATTCCTTCCGCATCGCTAATAGGGGCATTGGGATGAAGATGAGGTAAGATCTTATCGATTCCCCATAAAAAAGTTCCACCTAATAAAAATCCAAATGCTGCTGGAAACCATGGTCCTATGGCATTGTTATCTGACATTTCGATGGCTGGACCCAATAAAGACCAGAAACTCGCCGCAATCATGACACCTCCAGCAAATCCTAACATACCATCTAAAAATCGTTGATTTATTGTTTTTGTTGTAAAAACAAGTGCTGCCCCAAATGCAGTCATTCCCCATGTAAATAAAGTAGCCATAAATGCCTGAGTTATTGGATTAAAATTTTGAAAAAAGTCAACCATGAAAAGGACTCCTTTTTAAAAAATTAACCTAAATTTGATTAGGTTCAAAAAATTTGCCACAGGAAACATTTTAAGTCTAAGTTAAATGATAGTCAAAAATTTTATTCCTTATTTTAATAATTATAAAGCTCTTAAATATACAACTCTTATTATTAACCGTATTATATCCAAGCCTTGTTAAACTAAGCATTCGTCAGTTCAGAACATTATTTCATTTTCTAAAAGAGTTTTCTCCTCCGGTTTTCTTCAAATCGATGAGCGACTTTTCTAATTATATCAGGGCTTATTTGACAATTTCAGTCTGCGAAATTTTAAAAAATATACAAAATACTTAAATTCTTTAAAAGAATCCACAACATAATTGTTCTGGATCCCATGAAAGTTTTATTCAATTTTTAACAATTGAGCATTTATTGCACAAATAATAGTACTTAACGACATGATAACTGCACCGATAGCTGGCGTTATGACAATACCAACATTGTATAAAATACCAGCTGCTAATGGTATTGCAATGATATTATAGCCTGCTGCCCATACTAAGTTTTGAAACATCTTTCTAGTAGTCGCTTTCGACAGTCTAAGAATATTTAGAATGTCACTTGGGTTACTGTTAACTAAAATAACATCAGCCGTTTCAATGGCGACATCGGTTCCTGCACCAATGGCGATTCCGACATCTGCTTCAGCTAGGGCAGGAGCGTCATTAATTCCATCACCGGTCATTGCAACCTTTTTACCGCCTTGTTTTAACTCCCTAACGTATTTCGATTTTTCGTGGGGAAGGACTTCTGCGATTACTTTAGAAATGCCTAATTGTTCACCGACATAATTTGCGACACGACTATTATCGCCAGTCATCATAACAGTTTCAATACCGCGATCATGCAGTTCCTTAATTACTTCAAAGGATGATTTTCTGATGATATCTGCTAAAGCAATCATTCCTTGTAAAACATCATCTTTTACAACAAATACGACGGTTTTTCCTTGTCCAGCTAATTTTTTATAAACCTTTTCATCAAACGATATATGATTAGCTCTCATAGCACCCGGACTTATAACAGAAACTTCGGCACCATTCACATTCGCGGTTAACCCTTTTCCCGTTAAGTTTTTAAAATCTTTTACTTCATACAATTCAAGTTTTCGCTCTTTCCCTTCCCTAACAATTCCTTTAGCAATTGGGTGGTCTGATTGGGTTTCAACCGAATAAGCCAATTTCAAAAGTTCATCTTCACTTACGCCTTTGGACGGATAGATGTCTGTTATACCGAAGTTGCCTTCTGTTAGGGTTCCTGTTTTATCAAAAACAACACGATTTACTTTATAAGCACTCTCAAAAGCTACTCGGTTACGAATTAACAATCCCTTTTTCGCTGCAATTGAAGTAGATCTGGAAGTAACTAATGGACCTGCCAAACCTAAAGCGTGTGGACAGGCAATAATCAAAACAGTTACCATTCTCTCTAAGGCAAACTCAAAATCACCAGTGGTAGCCCAATAAGCAAGCGTAATGATACCAACGACCACAGCTACATAAAACAACCATTTAGCAGCAATATCTGCATAACCTTGTGCTTTTGACTTCGTACTTTCTGCATCACTTACTAATTGAATAACCTGAGAAAGATAAGTATCATTCCCTGTTCTGCTAACGTTTATTTTTAAAACACCTGACCCATTGATTGAACCTCCAATGACCTCCATACCCGGTTTCTTTTCCACAGGAACAGATTCCCCAGTTAACATGGATTCATCGACCGTTGATTCTCCTTCGAAAATAGAACCGTCAATTGGAATCTTTTCACCTGGTTTTACTAGTATTTTATCACCGGGATGCAAATCCTCTACTGAGACATTAACGATATTACCCTTGGAATCGATTTTATGTGCTTCTTTTGGCATCAGCTTGATTAGTTCCTCTAAGGCTTTGGAAGCCCCCATGATTGATTTCATTTCAATCCAGTGTCCAAGGAGCATAATCACAATTAATGTGGCTAACTCCATAAAGAAATCACTGCCATCGATAAAGAATACAGTTAATGAACTATAGACATATGCTGTAACAATTGCTAGTGAAATTAACATCATCATACCAGGCGCGCGATTTTTCAACTCATCCCAAGCACCTTCTAAGAAAGGTTTACCTCCATAGACGAAGATGATGGTGGATAAAATAAATAATAGAGTACCTTGTCCGCTAAAATCTAGGTGATAACCAAATAGCATTTGGGTCATCTCAGATAAAAATACAATCGGGATTGCTAAAACAAGCGCAATCCAAAACCTTTTCTTAAAGTCTCCTACCATATGAGCATGGTGGCCTGCATGACCTCCATGTCCTGAATGACCATGGTCGTGTTGTTGATGGCCTCCATGTTCCATATGTTCATGGTCATGTTGCTGATGACCTTTGTGTTTCATATGTTCATGGTCGTATTGCTGATGCCCCTTATGTTCCATATGTCCATGATCGTGATGCTGTTGACCTTCATGTTCCATATGTCCATGGTCGTGATGTTGATGACCTTCATGTTTCATATGTTCATGGTCGTGTTGTTGATGATTCTTATGTTCCATATGTCCATGGTGATGTTGATGGCTTTCTTGCCCTATATGTTCATTATTATGATTTTCCTTTTGATGTTTACTGTTCTCTTTTAAATCATTGTCTTTTGTCATTAATTTTTCTCCTTTCATAAATGACACAATTTATTCAAATAGTATTATTTACATAAGGTTTGTCTTTATTCCTTAATGATCTTTAGATGTTCTAAAATAAAAATTTGTTGATCTTTATTCAATATTATAATTTCCATATGATCAGAAGTTCTCGTATTCTAACATTACCAAAAGGTTAATATATCTAGTATTCCTAATAAAATCATTAAAAACCCTGCAGCTCTTTGAACAACTAAACCAATTTTTCTGCCTTTCTTTTTAACAAACTTACCACTCAAATCAAAATACCAAATTAGGAATATGATAATTATAATTGGCATGGATGTCCCTAACGCAAAAATAGATGGGAAAGAAATACCAAAGGGACTAATGAGAGATAAAGGAATCAGATTAATAAAAAATAAGACAAACATTGTCGGACAGAATCCTAAAGAAAAACTAACTCCAAGTAGAAATGCACCTAGTTTTCCCTTGCTAGAAATTCTATCGATAAAATTTCCAAAAGAAATAAATTTATGGAGTTTTATGTATCCTGCAATTATTAATCCACTAATAATTAATATTGGACCCACCAGTTTGCGAAGCCAAGGAAAATAAAGTGTAAAGGTTGCTTTTACCTCATTCCCTAATATCCAAACAATTGCACCAAATGTTGAAAAGACAACTACTTTTCCTAATATAAAAAACAGTACTTCCCCCCAAGCTATTTGCTTTTGAATTGATTTATTACCATATAATGTTATTGCACCCAGATTCGCAGTAAATTGGCAAGGAGCCAAAGCACCTACAATACCTAGAAGAAAAGCAAATAATATTGGGATCCCCTCTGCTCCATTAAGTAAATTTAAAGCTGGTTGCATGAGAGTATTACTGATCTGATTTACAATCTCATACAATGTAATCCTACCCCTTTAAAATTAATTATTGTTATCTCATATTACATAATTGCTTTCCCATCCTTTATTTTTGTTTAGCAAAGTTAATTCTAAAATATTATATAAATTTGCAGATTCTGTGCATTTTTTGTAATTTGTTTATAATATTTCAAAAAAATATGATTACACTTGTGTAAAAAAATCACCATTTTGATAGAAATAGAGGGCAAACATTTAAATATGCACCTCTATTTCGGGTTATTACATTAAAAAGCATTGCACATTTTATTTAATTATTGATTTTATTCACTTTTTAGCGACTATGATTGTGGCAATTGTGTTCATGATGGTGGTCATGAGAGTCTTCAGAACCGCAGCCACATTGATGGTGTCCTTCTGAATGATTATGGCAACATCCACCATTGGACTCTTCCTGTCCTTTTGAATGATTATGGCAGCATTCACTATCGGACTCTTCTTGAGTTTCATTGTTTATATTAGATAAATATTTTTCTGGATTCTCTTCAAATTCTTTAAGGCAAGAAGCTGCGCAAAAATAATAATCATTACCTTTGTAATTCAAATGCAAAGTTGATTCATTGGCCTCAACTGTCATACCGCAAACTGGATCTTTTACTTTTAAATTCATTTTATTAACCTCCTAAATTCTAATACTCTAATGTAAGCCAAAAATAAATCGAGAAGTTTAAGAATTCACCACCTCCTTTTTCTAAATTAATCAAACCCCGGTAGGGTATTTTTATATTAAAAATAAATATTGTTTGAAACGAGTTTAAATGGTCGAAGGTTTGAATCGTTTTAATCGTAAAGCATTTAATAAGACTGATACTGAACTAAAACTCATAGCTGCAGCTGCAATTATTGGATTTAATAAAGGACCTCCAAATAGATACAGAATTCCCATAGCAAATGGAATACCGGCTACGTTATACGCAAATGCCCAGAAAAGGTTTTGTTTAATATTTCGAATGGTTGATTTACTTAACTCAACAGCTGAAGGAACATCCATTAAGTCACTCCTCATTAGAACGATATCAGCTGATTCTATCGCTACATCTGTACCTGAACCAATGGCAATCCCTATATCTGCTTGAGCAAGTGCCGGAGCATCGTTGATTCCATCCCCAACCATCGCAACTTTTTTACCTTCATCTTGAAGTTTTTTCACTTCATTTGCTTTATCCTCTGGTAATACTTCACTCAACACTCTATCTATCCCAACTTGTTTGGCAATTGCTTCTGCAGTCCGCTTATTATCCCCAGTAATCATTGCCACTTCGATACCCATCTTATGAAGTTTTTGGATTGCTTTCACACTGTTTTCTTTTACAGTATCTGCCACAGCAATAATACCGGCGATTTGGTTATTAATAGCAATATACATTGGTGTTTTCCCTTGACTTGCTAATTCATTTGAAGTTTCAGCAAGAAATCCTAAATCAATCTTCCGCTCATTCATTAATTTTTTATTACCTGCTAAAAGTTTTTTACCGTCAACCATGACTTCTATTCCACGACCGGGAATAGCGGTAAAGTTATTTGTATTTAATAAAGTAAGTCCCTTATCTTCTGCTCCTTTCACAATCGCCTCACCTAATGGATGTTCGGAACCTTTTTCTGCGGATGCAGTTAGTAGTAATAAATCCTCTTTAGAAATTCCTTCTGTAACAATAATATCTGTTACTTTTGGTTTTCCCTCTGTGATCGTACCTGTTTTATCAAATACAATTGTTTGAACTTTATGTGTCGTTTCTAAAGCTACACCACTTTTAATCAGGATACCATTTTCTGCACCTTTCCCAGTTCCAATCATAATGGCTGTAGGAGTAGCTAGACCAAGAGCGCAAGGACATGCAATTACTAATACCGAGATAAAAATTGTCAATGCGAATATTCCAGTTTGACCTCCAATATACCAAGCTAAACCGGAAAGTATGGCAAGTCCGATTACAATTGGTACAAAGTAACCTGAAATAATATCTGCTAATTTTGCGATAGGTGCTTTTGAACCTTGTGCATCTTCTACTAGTTTAATAATTTGAGATAATGTCGTGTCTTTTCCAACTTTTGTTGCTTTGTATTGTATCGTTCCGTTTTTATTTATACTTGCACCAATGATATTGTCGCCAACCGTTTTTTCTACTGGAATACTTTCACCCGTTAACATTGATTCATCAACGGCTGTCATTCCTTCAACAACAACACCATCAACTGGCATTTTTTCACCCGGTCTAACAATCACAATATCATCAACTGCTACTTCATCGATGGAAATTTCCGTTTCTTGCCCATTTCTAATGACTCTTGCAGTTTTAGGTGCTAACCCCATTAACTTCTTTATTGCCTCTGACGTTTTGCCTTTTGTTTTTGTTTCTAAATATTTTCCTAATGTAATAAGTGTAAGGATTACCCCCGCGGTTTCATAATATAAATCATTAGCAAAACTTGTGTCTCCTAAGAAAATCATTATGGTTGCATATATGCCATATAATAGTGCAGCACTTGTTCCAATCGCAATAAGTGCATCCATATTAGGGTGACCGCTAAATAAAGTTTTAAATCCAACTCTATATATTTTGCTATTAACAATTGTAATCGGTAATACTAAAAGTAATTGGGTAAGGGCAAACATTTCTGGATTGATCATTGGATTAATAAAATCAGGTAATGGCGCTCCAACTAAATGGCCCATTGCAATATATAGTAGTGGTATTGCAAAAATACTTGAAATCCAAAATCTATTCCATAGGGCTTTTTCTTCTTTATGTTTTGTCTCACTATTATCGTTTATCGTATCACCAATATCTTCATGTGCTTCATACCCTACTGTTTCTACAGCTTTCATTATATCAGCTACTGAAACAATTGATGGATCATACTCAATATTCATTTTTTCTGTTGCTAAGTTTACATTAGATGTGATAACACCTTCTAATTTTCTTGTTCCCTTTTCAATGGTTTGCACACATGATGCGCAAGTCATCCCTTTAATCGTAAAGATTTTTCTTTCTGTTCCTATATTCGCTTTATATCCAGCTTTCTCTACTGTTTCTTGAATATCGTTTAGAGAAACAACATTTTCATCAAATTTAATATTCATTTTTTCGGTAGCAAGATTAACGTTGGATTCCTCTACACCGGATAGCTTTTTTGTTGCCTTTTCAATGGTTTGCGCACACGACGCACAGGTCATCCCTTCTATGTTAAGTGTTTTTTCAATCATCGATGGATCCCACCTTTCAGTTTAATGGTTCAGCTTCATAACCAACTTCCTTAATTACTGCAGTTAGATGATCTAGAGTTTGGATGGTTTCATCATACTTTACTTTTGCAAGCCCCTTTTTCAAATTTACTTTTGCTTTTTCAACACCTTGTTGATTATTTAAAGCCGTTTCTATCTTATTCACACAATGGTTACAACTCATTCCTGAAATTTTCATTGTTATCTTAGTCATTTGAATCACTCCTTATTAATTTCTAACACATTTTTTGGTGATGGTTTGAACAATCATGTTTACATTTACATTGGCCGGGAACGCAATTACAGGGGATTTCATCGACAGCATCTTTTTCCTTATTTTCAATGACTCTTTTTAACAAAGCTATATCGTCATGACTTAATGTTGATTTAGAAATCATATTGGCAATTGTTTTTCCTCTGTCCCTATTACAAATATTATCGAGGAAATCATCAAGATTATTTCTTATACTTTCACCTTCACTAATTTTTGCTGAATAGATGTATCGTTTTCCTTGTTTTTTTGTTTCAAGTATTCCTTTCTTTACAAGACGTCCAATAAAAGTCTTTGTAGTTGCAGGTTTCCAATCTTTCTTTTTTTCTAATACATCAATAATATCGTTACTAGTAGCCTCATTAAGAGTCCATACAACTCGCATGACTTCCCATTCTGAATCGGTAATTTTTGAGCTTAATTCCATTATCTCACCTCTTTCGTTTACATTTGTAATCGATTGATTAATTTAAGTTTACAAATGTAAACGATGATTGTCAACTGTTTTTTACCGTTGTATATTTGAACATTTATTGAACAAGTATTTACCTCATTGGTAGATTACTCATTTTTCTTATTTTCATTAATTACTTTCTCAGTAGTTTTTGCACAGTAACCAATAAATCATTTAAAACTTTTTCGTTTTCTTCTTCTACACTTTTGTTTACACATGATTTTAGTTGTTCTTCAAGTAGAATCATTGCAACACCATTTAATGCGGCTTTACAAGCAAGAATTTGGTTAATGACATCATCACAGTATGTTTCTTTTTCAATTAATCGTTTTAATCCTCGAATTTGACCTTCGATCCGATTTAATCTTTTAAAAAGATTTTCTCTCGTTTCTTCAGGATGAATACTTTTTCGATGATATGAAGCTAAACTTAAACGATTGTTATTCAATTTGTTATTTATATCTATTTCATTCACCCTTGCGCACCACCTTAAATTTTGTGACATATTCTTCCAATGAGTAAAAAGACTCGCCCACCGATTAAATTAACTTGAAATAAATTGCCATTTTTTATTACTTATTTACTATGATTTTCATGGTCCCCATGTTGCAATTGAGGTATTTCTTGATAAGATGGCTGTTCCAAGCTATTTAAGGTATCGGGTATTGCTGACAAAACGAAAATAATTGAAATAATAGAGGATAGAAGATAGCCCCATGCAGCTGGCCGATTTATAGGCCACTTTCGTTTTGCAACAATAAGAAACCATCCTGATAACACTAATGAAAGTAACATAAATAATATTTTTATTAGAGGTGGCATCGTAAATAAACCTGCACCCAAAGTGGTAAGACCAAGAGCAATTAATAGCGTGTGTAACCAATGATGAGAGGAAGCAATAATTGCAAGTAATACAGAACCTGTAGCTTTTAATATTGCTCTTTCTTTTTTAGGACCCGGATTATGATTAAGTTTTGCCATATGTTATTAGCCTCCATTAACTTAAATTTTTAAAAATAAAGGAAAACCATAACCTACTTATAACGTCATACAATAATTAACCTGTTTAAAAAGAGTATTGGGGTTAAGTCCAGATTTTTTGAATATATATTTAAGGAAAAATTACCCTATTAGAGTAAAGTACATATCTGCAAAAACATAACCTTTAACAAATTTTTAGTTCGATAAAATAAAACCATACGATAAATAGGATTATTGCTATAACAACAATAAAATTTAAAATTCTTTTTAATTTCATCCTTACACCTCAATAATCAAACTATATTTATAAATTTATTTTCACAAAGGCTTTTGCAGATACTTCTAATAATTCATGTCTTTTTTATGAACGTTTTACAAAAGCTATTTTTGGTTATTGTTGACTCTTATGACGTTACATTGATTTTAAAACTTTCTAACCTTTCGAACTAACTCGATAATAATACGATTAGAAAAAATAAGAGGAACACTCCTGTGTCCCTCTATCTAATACCAAATTATTCATTATCTATTTGCTGAATCCTCATACTGATCCATCATTCCGCCTTCCTCATGACAGGCATTATACATTTGTTCTAATTCTTGATTTGAGAGTTCAGGATGAGCTTTTTCCATGTATGGCTTCATTTCTTCAAAACCACCTGTCTGAGCGTAAGCAAATGTCCCTGCTCCACCCAATAGAATGGCCCCTGTTAATAGACTAATTGCTAATTTCTTTTTCATTGTGATCCTCTCCTTTCATACCTCTATCATAGTATAAAAAGTTGCAGGACTTATGCAGAAAATAAGGTGAAATTGTAAAGTTTTCATCATTTCATATACTTACTAATCGGACAGACTAATAGTGGTTTTGGTAATTGAAAATGCCATTTATGACTGTCTTTTTGATATAAAAAAAGCACGAAATGGCTGATAATTAGGGTTATTGAAAAAACTCCCGTATATATAAGAGAACTCATCAAGTACTTACCTTTACTTCTAAAATCTAACACTAAAATTCCCTCTAATTATTTATCTTTTCAATGTTTTTTATTACAGGTACTAATTTTAGTTCCTTTTTATCATTAGTATAAACTTCAAATGATGTTCCAGATTCCACTTTAACTCGATTACGAATTTCCACCGGTATCCACAGGCTTCCTCTAGAACTTATAATCATCTGGTTCTCCAAACTCTCATTTAATTTCCTTTTTATATAAATTTCTCCTGAATGAGTTGAAACAATTACTTCTTGACCGGGAATTATATCATTTTTCATTCGAATCCACTTAGGTAAAATTATCGAATTATTTTTGTTTAAACTTACTTCTACATTTTCTTTTATCCATTTATTTAATAACTGCAACAAAATCAAATCCTTTACAATTTAAAATAAAATGTTTCACAATTATTGTAAATATTAAATATCCATTTTTTATGAAGAGCTTTGGTTGGAATCAAATTTTACAAGGAATTTTTCAAGTGAAAAAATCAAAAAACACGGTGACCCACAATGGAGTTACCGTGTTTAATCACTTTATTCAGTTATTTTTAAGAAGCCATTTTCCGACAAATTTCCGCACATTTAAAACATGATTCAGCACATTTTTTACAATGTTCAGCATGACTATGTTGTTCACATATTTTTCCACACGCTTCACATATTTCAGCACATAGACGGCAAATTTGTTTAGCTACCGGACTATCTGACTGCATTGCCTTTGTTGCAAATGCACAAATATCAGCACAATCCCGGTTATAGCGAATACATTCAGCCATCATTTTTACATCCTCTTCTTTTAAACATGCATCATAACATCCATTACACGCTTCCATACATTCTAAACACGCTCTAATACATTCTTCATAAGACATGGTCATCTGAATATCCTCCTTTGATTAGCGAAGTTTTAATACAGAATGTATATTTCCCTAGTCAGAACATTTTATCCAAGTATAAAATTATAGTTAAAACTAAAAACAGAATTTTAGTTCAAACTTATTTTCTATTTTAAAAGAAAAAATGTTTTTTTTGGTATTTTTAATCTTATCGGTTATACTAATACATTCGGAGTTAAACCAACTTTCACCGTTTCAATCATAGCCTAAATGCAAATATTGCAAATATGGCTGAGGATGCTTCCCTAATTCTTCCTCTCTTTAAATAATTTAAGATTGAATTTATTTTCCCCCAGATATTATTTAATCCAATAAAAACCTATTCTTCAAGTATCTTTATTTGGACTAATCATTAAGCTTCTAAAGACTGTTCCCATAAGACATGAATTGGTTTCTATTCTTAATCCTGAATGATCAATATTGTTTATGGTCTCCCTATTTATATTCGCACCCCAAAGACTTAGCGTAATAGGATTTAACAGATCCATAACCATTCCTAAAATTTTATTTTCACTTCTCATATGCTCTAACATAAAAATTTTTCCTGTAGGCTTACAAACTCGTTTTAACTCTTTTAATCCAAGTATAGGATCTGGAACAGAACAAAAAACGCATGTTGATATAATGGTATCAAAGCTATCGTCCGGAAAAGGTAAAGCTTGTATATCACCTTCAATCAAATCCACTGGAAAAGGTAATTGTAATATTGAAATCTTTTTTCTCGCATGTTGTAACATCCCTTGACTAAAATCGACTCCCGTGAGTGATTCTATATGATGCGGGTAAAAAGGTAAATTGGCACCAGTACCAATTCCTACTTCCAATACCTTTCCTGAAGTATTCGATAGTAAATCTAGCCTCCAATCCTTTTTTATCATTCGGTCCATTCCCTCATATATTCTAGAAATTCGATTATACCGACTTTTAATTCTCTCATTCGTATTCAATTATCTTCACCTTACTAACAATAATATTATTTCCTGTTCAAAGAAAATAGTTAATTTACCTGAAACTGTCCCATCATTCCTGCGTCTTCATGCTCAAGAATGTGACAGTGATACATGAAAATACCTTTATGATTTAAGGTTGCAATCACTCTAACGGTTTCACCCGGATAGACGAGTACCGTGTCTTTCCAACCTGATTCAATAGCAGATGGGGGATTATCGTTTCTTTCTAAAACTTGAAATTGAACACCATGTGCATGAAATGGGTGAGGTGTTCCTCCCATCATCCCCATTCCACTTTCATTTGATATTTCCCATATCTCTGTATCATGTAGATTTATTTGTTCATCAATTCGATCCATATCAAATTGTTTCCCATTAATATTTACGCTTGGACCCATTCCTTGAAAAACAAATGCTCTTGTTATTGCTGCGTTATCGGGGTTCATTTTCTTAATGGTAGTTAACTCTTCCGGAATGGTATATTTTTTTGGACTTTCACCTTTTACAACAAATTTCATAAATTCTGAGCCTCGATTTAATAATTGAACCGTTTCTCCCTTTTTCAAATCCGAAAAATCAACAAGAATTTCTGCTCTTTCAGCAGGGCCAAGAACGATATTATTCATTTCTGCTGGCTTCTCAAGAAACCCGCCATCACTAGCAATTTGATAAAACTTCTGATTATTATTGAGAGTTAATTCATAAACGCTTGCGTTTGAACCATTTAATAAACGAAGTCTTACCATCCCTTTTGGTACTTCCAAAAATGGATGAATAGTCCCGTTTACAAGCATTGTGTTACCCTGTAGTCCGTTCATAACATCGTGCATTCCTAATTCATACTGAAAGCTCCCATCCGAATTAAATCTTTTATCTTGAATAATCAAAGGAATATCATTCACTCCATAGTCTTTGGGAATATCTAAACGATCAGAAACTTCATCCTCAATAATGAACAATCCTGCTAATCCATTATATACCTGTCTCCCAGTTTGTTGCTCAGGATGGGGATGAAACCACAATGTAGCTGCTGGCTGTTCTATCTTGAATTCTGGAGACCAAGATTCTCCCGGTTGAATACCTGAATGTGGTCCCCCATCTTTATCACCATCTACTTCAAGACCGTGCCAGTGTATGGCTGTTATATCACCATCTAGATTATTCTTTACTTTTACGGATACCTCTTCACCTTTGTGAACCCGAATAACTGGGCCTAAATAATCGCCATTATACCCCATCGTCTTTGTCCTTTTGCCCGCAAAAAATTCCTTTGTAGAGTTTTGAGCGGTTATTTGAAACTCAGCTTTATTAGGATCAGGGTTTTCATCTTTTAATAGTGGTGGTATAGGGAGGGGGAGTTCTTTTGTTGAAATAGATTGATTATCAAAACGATCAGATGACTGATTCATTGATAAATCAGGTAATTGTCCCGGCATTTCCCGACTTTGTCCGAAAAAGAGAAAGAGTCCTCCCAATACTATTATGAATCCTGCGATTAAGATACCGAAATTTTTCCTCATTGTTTTCTCTCTCCTATACACTTTGTAATATGAATTACTTTTCTAATGTCGTACATAAAATTTACTTTTATTAAAAAAATACTAAAGGAACATCTATTTAAATGCTGATTTTAGCTCTCTAATTAGAATTGATTTAATATTATTATACGTAAAATTTGTTTTTTGTATCAAAGTCGCGATATGAAGGAGGAAAAAATCATGATGGGTTTTCCCACAAACGGTATGATGGGCAGTTATTTTTGGGGGTTTGGTCTTTTAGGATGGTTAATTAATCTACTTGTCAATGGTGCTGTTGTATATATTGCTGTTAAATTAGCTTTAAAGAACAAATAAAAACAGAAATAACCCATTAAAAAACACTTTGGAAAGGAAGCTTTATATGGATTTTCACTACACCATAACCACAAATAAAACTATTGATGAAGTATTAACAACACTTGAACAAAATTTAAAAGAAAATAAATTTGGGATCTTATGGAAACTTGATTTACCAGCAAAACTCCAAGAAAAAGGTGTCAACAGTTATACTACCCCATATTATATCCTT
>NZ_JAJCHL010000040.1:0-30370 GCF_020554505.1 Caldibacillus sp. 210928-DFI.2.18 | reverse complement strand
CAGAATGGATACAGTGTAATAAATTTAAAAATAAAAATGTTAAGGGTTTAGAAAAAAAGAAAATATCATTCTCGACTTTTAGACGAATCGCAAAATACTTGAAAACACTGGATTTTTTAGGTATTGAGTCTATTTTTATTATATGGAATAAGAGGAGTAAAAACTACCTGTTTAGAGTTTATTTATCAGAATGGATACAGTGTAATAAATTTAAAAATAAAAATGTTAAGGGTTTAGAAAACTCACAGAAACCTTGATGTATCAACGTTTGCAGCAATTTTTAGAAATTCCTTATTATGATAGAGTAAATAAATTAATAAATTAATATTTTTAATGTCCATGTTTTAAAACCTTCGTAACCCTTGATATATAAGGATTTTAATCTAACTTTAAAAACATCAAAACGCTGAAACCGTTGGGAGAGTAAGGATACAAGAGTTTTTAACCGATTGTCGTTAAAGGAAGGCAAACACTTGAAAACCTGACAAGAACATTGTTCGTATTGGTTAAAAACCTAAGTTGAGTTTTTTAAATGCTAAGTTCAAATTTATTATATGGAATAAAAGTAGAATAAAACTAGACCGTTAAAATGATACACTGTAATATCTTTTATTAAGTGTCAATTAAAATGACATTTAATAAAGGGTATTAAACTCTTTTTTTTATTTAGTTCTCCTAAAAGTCAATTTTACATGTTGACTTCTGTTTTCCAATTTTCGAGTGGACAATCTGCCCACTCTCTTTTTTTAGTCATATTTATTACATATTTTAAAAGGCGGTGTTTAAAATGGATATATCACAAGTCCCCCTTGACGTTTGGTTATCACAAGGAATATTTGCCCTATTATTTGTTTGGTTATTAATTGACACACGAAAAGAGGCAAAAACAAGAGAAGAAAAATTATCACAACAGATTGACAAACAAAATGAGAGCATGGAAAAAATTGTAATAAGTTTACAAGGTTTGGAACAACAAATTTCATCATTAAAGGAGGTTAAAAATTAATGTCAGAAATAACTAGTTACGCTTATCAAAATTTAAGGGATTACATTCAATCAAACTGGCAATATTTAGAGTTACAAAATGAATCAGGAGTCGCAATTTTGCGATTATCCCCTACTGATTTACGTTGTACATGGACACATAACGCAGGCGACCAAACATTAAAATTACAAGTAGTGATTAAAGGTAGTGATACAGATATTACCCTACCTTGTACTTTTGCAAAATCAGCTATTTATAATGTTGCTACTGGTGGTAATGCAATAAGTGAAGAATCATTTACACCTTTCATGCTTGAAACAGACCAAGACGAATTAACGGTAATCCATAATATCCAAGTACCCCAAGTGATTTAAGGGGTTGATTAAAAATGTTAGGTTTAGGAACACAAACAGATCCATACTTAATCAGCACACCGGAAGATTTAAACGCAATTCGCAATGACTTAAAAGCATATTATGAACTAACTAATGATATTGATATGTCGTTGTGGGAAAATTGGATGCCCATTGCCCCATCAACAACAAATAGATTTGAGGGCTACATCGACGGCAAAGGACATAAAATAATAAATTTAAAAATTATCAGCAGCACAGAATTTGCCGCATTTATCGGAAACGCTAGAGGTGATGTGTCAAACGGATATATAAAAAATTTAGGGCTAGAAAATATTTATGTCGAGTCAGACAAAAATAATGTTGCTGGATTAGTAGCACTAAACTTTAAATCAACAATTACAAATTGCTATGTAACCGGGACAATTAAAAATACTAGTCCGACCGCATACTATACAGGTGGGATAGTCGGTAGGCAATACGGTCTCATAGAAAACTGTTTTACAGATTGCAATGTAATCGGCGGTAATGACACAGGCGGCTTTGTCGGCTTTTTACCAAATGAGACAGCAATTTTAAAAAATAACTATACAAAAAGCAAAGTAAGCGGACAAACCAACACAGGCGGCTTTTATGGGCGAATGAACACAAGCGCAGGATATAGACCAACTTTTGTAAGTAACTACTTTAATAAAACAATCGCAGGAACAACAAATTATCAAACGTCAGGAGTAGTGGGACTGACAACAGATGAAATGAAACAACAATCAACTTATGTCGGATGGGATTTTAAAAATGTTTGGTACATGGATAGTCAAACAGGTTATCCTACTTTAAGAGTTTTTGCTAATATTCCAGCGACAAAACAAGAAACAATTACAGTTAATTCCCACAGTTTGCCGATTAAATCAAATGTAAGTAAAAATATCAAAGCAACCAAACACACAAAATCAATTTCAAGTCCAGTTTTTTCAATAACTAATAGAAAAATTAGCACTACAAAAAACGTCTTGACTTATTCCCTACCCATTTATACATATGCTCAAAAGTCTAATAAAATAGTACGAAATATAACCGAAAATGTACATACCTATATCAACCCAATCCAAGCCAAAATTGAAAGGTATATCAAGTCTACTAAACAATTAAACACTCATACAAGCCCTATAACGTCTTATATTAACGTTTTAGCCCCTATTGATACATTTATACCTAACGCTTATTTAAACGTCATAAAGGGCAATTCTACGGCTTATAATAAGCAAAATTTATCGAATACTTATTATATTACTAATCCTTCCTATTGTGAGGTGATTAAATGATACAAGGCGATACAATCCGTTTACAATGTCATTTTAAGTCATTTAACGGTCAATCAGTAGACCCTATAAATGTAACTTTAACGATTTATGATAAAGATAAAAACCAAGTGGAACAGTATGAATTGGATGACACGAACAAAGAAAATGTTGGTGTCTATTTTTATGATTATTCCCCTCCCCTTGAATTGGACGAATTTATATTTGAGTTTAAGGGGGTTTATAATGATAAGCCAATCCTCGCACGGGATTTGGTGCAAGTTAAATTTATATAATCAAATTGGAGGTTTTAAATATGAATGAAAATCAACAACAAAATAACGAACAACAAGAGCAACAACAAGTTGAAACAGTTGCTAAAAGTGAATATGATTCTATTGTTGCCGAATTGGAAGAAGTAAAAGCCAAACTCCCAATGGATTTAACGGAAGAAGAAAAGGTAATTCAACAAAAACAAAAGGAATTATTTGACAAAGAAATTCAATTAACGCTTAAAGAAAATGGATTGGAACAGTTTAAGGATATTGTCAAAGTGGCAAATGATGATGAATTAAAAGAAACTGTTAAGAAATTAAATAAGATTGTAAATAATATTAAAATTGAAGTTGGCTATGTACCAAAGGACAATGCCAAAGATAACGAATATGATGTATTTGCTAAAAACAAAGACACCAAAGGCATGATTGCAACAAAACTATCTAAATTATTTGGGTAATAAACGGTCTAACTAATAGTTAGGTCGTTTTTATTTTATACAAAATTAAAAATATCGGAGGATGATTATTAATGTTTGAATCTACTAATTTTACAAATGCTGAAAGAATTTCCCTTGCTCAAGAAATCGCACTTATTGGAGTACAAGCAACGCCCTTAACTACATTATTAATGTCAAAAGGCAACATTGAAAAAGCAACGTCAACAGTCTACACGTGGAGAGAAAAGACTCTCGATAATACGGATGATATTGCACAAATTGAAGGGTCTGAAACAAATGCGTTTCAGGAATCTGCGAGACGTGAGTTAAATAACGTACTTCAAATTTTCAAAAAAGCCGCAAGTTTAAGCGGTTCTGCAGCTGCTATAAAATCAACTCAATTTTCAGAAGAAATTAACGACCGTTTACTAGAAACAAAAATTGCAGTTGAAAAAGCATTGATTAATTCGTTAAAAAATGATGGTTCTACCACGCCATTTATTCGGCGTATGTCGGGATTAATTGAGTTTGCTGATCCTACTAATGCAGTAAATGTTGCTGGTAAAGTAACAGAACAAACTATTAAAGATGTAATGCGGAAATTATGGAATCAAAATTTAGCAGAAGGTCAATATTATGCATTAGTTAATGCCGACGTCAAAGAACAAATTGACGAAATTTATAAAGATCGTTATAACTACAATCATGTTACAACAAACTTTGGTTTAGTTGCAGATTCGATAAATACGAATTATGGAACAGTAAATCTAGTTTTATCTAAACATGTTCCGGCAGATAAAGCAGTATTTTTTAATGATAATTATGTTGATCTTGTAAGTTTACGTGAAGCACAATTTGAACCATTAGCAAAAACTGGTGATAGCGTCAAGGGGCAAGTAATCGGTGAATATACGCTAAAAGTTGCAAGTCCTAAAGCCATTGCGGTTGTAACTGTAACTGAATAATTTAATACACACCTTAAAGGGTTTGGGGTTATCCCCTTCCCTTTTTTTAAATTTAATCAAAAAGGAGATTGAAAGGAATGATTAGCCATAAAGAATACTACATAATTTTACGCAAACGAAAAAAAATTACACATAATGAACTGGCAAAATATCTAAAAATTAGTCAATCGTATATTTCGCTTTACGAAAATGGAAAACGTGTTTTTTCAAAACAATTAGAGCAAAAATATAGAGAATACATAGAGAATAAATAATAAAAAATTAATCAATTGAAAATTGGAAAATGGAGGTGAAGATGTGAAAGTTAAAAACTCATCATAACCACTTTCCTTTTAGCTAACTAAAAAAAGGAGAAGTTAGTTAAAAAGGAGAGAGTTAGATTATAAGAGGATTGGTGGGAGAGTAAAACTCTTTCACTTTTTACATGCAACAAGAATTAAAAAATAAATTTCAAGATTGGACAAAAGAAATTGATAGTAGCTATAAACTTATTTTAACAAATGACTTAGATTCATTATTTACAGTAGCAATATTAAAATATTTATTTGGTTGTCAAATAGGATTATTTTATGATTTTAACAAAATATATTCGATACAGCCCAAAAACGATAAATCAAAGTTAATCGGTTGTGATTTGGCCGCTGAAGATCACGAGATAAAAACATTTTGTAATCACGTGACACGAATGACAAAAGACGATTTTGTTAATCCAAACAGTGCAAACTTAAATAATTTTGCAACTCGTGTATACGGCGGCGGTACAATACATAATACAACTTATTTTCGTAAATATAGTGGTTCAACTTTATTGACTGTACTATCACTATACAATGCGTTTGATAAATTAATACTACCTAATAATTCGGAATTAACAGAAGAACAATTAAAAATATTGGCTTGTATTGATTCTTATTTTTATGGGGCTTATCATCCGAAACACTATGAAGCGTATAAATATTTTCAACTCTGGCAGGAAGCAATAGGACTTAAAATGTTTAAAGATATTTTTGATACATATACAAAAGATGAATTAATACAATTCCAAAACGAACATAAATTAAGAGAAACAATATCTGCATATAAAACAAAAGGCGGTTATAAGTTAATAACTAATTTACCGATTGACTATTTACAAGAGCATTTCCCGATGTTAGATTTTAATATAGATGATGTGTTATTTATAACTAAATGCACATTAGCTAGACCACAATCAAAAAAATTTAATACCGGTACATCTAAACACGACATCAAAGGTCGTGTTTTTAGTTTGTCTGTAATCAATCGTCACAAGGTTGTTTATACGCTTTATCCAAATTAAATTAAGTGGGGGTGACACCTAGTGTCACAAAGTTGTGACACACTCCCCCCTAAAAAACCAAGGAGGAATTTAATCATGAAAAACACAGATTTTTTTTATTGTTATAACAAAAATTTATTTAAGTATTTGCATGATGTTAAAGGGATTGACTATATCACAGTCGCAAAAAATCCAACAACAGGTAAGACGTTTAGTATGTTTTATAAGAATGATATTTTACAAATTGCCTTGAATGAGTATAAGCAAAAACAAGATTATTGATATTTTATTTTTTTTCCGATACGTCAAAACATTGACATATAAGGACATTAAAAGTATTTGTTTTACATTTTGCTTTAAGGGTACATATATTTTACAAAAATCGTGATATTTTACTATAAAGGGTATATATTCCATATACAAAAATCGTGATATTTTTCGGAAATAAGGGATATATAGATATTGCAAAAATCATGATATTTTACCTTAAAGGGTACATATTTTAGATGCAATTATTATGATATTTTTTGAAAATAAGGGATGTAATAAACTTAGTTAATAATATTAAAGATAATAAGTTTATATATCTCAAAACACTAACGTGTTTTGATTTTAGGATTATTATATAAAGTTTAATCAATCAGGAGGTAATCAATAACAATGAATTATACATTACATAGTATCAAAATTAAAAGCAGTTGGTTTGATAACTTAGAGAGACAAAAAAATGTTTATCAAAAAATTACATATAAAGGGTTAAATTTATATTTTCAACTATATAAATTCCGGTTGCATAATCAAGAAAATGAACATACGTTTATCACATCTATTTCACTTTTACGCAAAGAAACAGGATATTCGACACAGGAAGTATTTGAGTTGCTAAAAAAATTAAAATCTGCCAAAATAATCAAACTGAACAATGTTTCACGTTGGGATTATTTGATAGATGAAAAAGAAAATATTCGTGATAGAGATGTATTATTTATTGTTGCAACAGATACATTTCCTATTGCTGATTACAAATATGTTAGTGATGATTATTACATTTATGTCCCACTTGATTTGTTTGAATTGTATAGGAAAAAAGGGTTAAATGAAAAATATTTTGCTTTGTATTGCTTGATTAAAAAATACAGCCAAAATACAGAACAAAAAATGTGGATGTCTATTGTAAAAATAGCTAAGTTTCTAGGATTTGACAAGGACTATGTCAACAAGATGATATATGAAATGAATCGTAATTATTTCCTTTCGTCATATCGAAGGGTTAAAAGTGACGGTTCATTTTATTTTGAACATCACATTTTAGATAGTGCAAAAGAAATAGAAATTGATAAATTTTTAAATGTACATAAGGACAATATGGACAAATTAATTAAACGTGTTGACAAAAAGAAAAGCAAGAAAAAATCTATTGATATTGAAAAGGAATTGGAAATAGTCGGTTAAAGGGTGTTCACTAAGTGTACCCCCTTTATTATTTATATAGAAATAATCAACTAATCTAGGAGGAATTAATCGATGCAGGAAAATATTAAATCTATAAAAGAGAATATTAAAAGTTTAAATGACGGTATCCATGAGTTGGACAAAGGGATAGGAAAAATGGAAATGTTGAATCAATTGCAAATATATCTATGTAAACAAGCCCAAGAATTAATCAATCAAATTGTAGGTGATAAACAATGACAACGATATTTGAAGCACTCAAACAGATCGATTGGCAAAAAGCAGAATATTTTAGATATAAGTTTCCAGATTTACGATATTATCAAGAACGACCTTTAAAAACTGAAAAGGAATTTCTTCATTCCGTTAATCGTAAAAGCATGAACCCATTTTTAAAATGGGAAAAAACAGATGAATATAAGTCATTATTAATGTTGTATTTGTCAACTAAAATTAGTGATGACTTTATGGACATTTATAATATCACTATTGACAACGCTAAAAAAGGTGACGAGAAAGCAATAAAAATATTTCTACAGTTACAAAGAGAAATTCAGCAAAATGCAAAGGCTGCGGGTAAACTTTTTGAAAAAGTGGAAATTGAAGAAGAGGAAACTGAAAATGATTTGGATTTAGATTTGAGTTGATATAATCACATTTCACAAGGTTGTGGAGTGAATTTATGTATTCAACAAAATTGGGGTGTGTCAAATTTGACGTACCTCTTTATGTTTGTGAGTGGTGTCGTGTTTTTGCGACACAGGTATTTTCTTTTTTATTGGAGGTGAAAATGTGGCAACTAAAAGTAAGCAAAGTAAGCAAAATAAAGCGTTACAAAAGGTTATGAACGATTTTCGTTTGTTTGCCAAAAATTTTATCAAAATTATTGATAATAACGGTAATAGTATTCCTTTTGTATTAAATCCAGAGCAGGAAGATTTTATCAATGAAATGGAAAAATATAATATCATTTTGAAAGGTAGACAGATCGGTAAAGTATTGCCGATGTAAAACTTCTTCTAATTGACTTGGAATTCCTAACGTAAAGACGAGGACGACAAGGGGCAAGTTTAAATACAGCCTGAACGACTGAACGAAGAAGGACACTATTTATTAGTGTTAAGCGACAGTCTGAACTATATGGAAACATATAGAGTAAGGTTGAAGTGCCTTACCGCCATTTATTAATGGTCAGTAGCCATTATTGGTGAAAGTAACAGAATGTTTACTACTCTATCACTTGGCTATATGCTATGGAGTGCCTTGACTAAGCCAGATACTAACTATTTAATGATGACTCATCATAACAAAGTAACGCAGAGTTTACTAAGGAAATTAAATAAAATGTATGCATCCCTTCCACATGATAAATTTGGTGATTTATTTCCTAAAAAGATCATTAGTAATAGAGATGAAATTTATTTTGAAAATGGTTCAAGAATCCAAGTAGCGACAGCAGGCGGTGAGGATTCGATCAGTGGGAATACATTTCAGTTAATCCATTTATCTGAAATGGCAAAATACCAAGATGAGCAACAGGAAGAAATAATAGCAACTTCTATCCCTGCTTTAGCAAAGAATCCTGATAGTAAAATTATAGTTGAATCTACTGCTATGGGCTATAACACTTACCAAAAAATGTTTATGAAAGCGTACAGAGGTAAAGAAAGCGTATGGAAAGCCCACTTTTATAGTTGGTTGGCTAAGGCATATAGTGACCAATTTAAACATTCATTCAATGAAGCGGAAACTTGGTACAAATTACATAACAATGGAAAACGATTGACATATAAAGATTTAGAGCCAGACGAACGATTATTAAGAGATAAATATAAGGCAACGTATAGACAATTAATGTTTAGACGTTATTATATTGAGACAAATTCACTTGACAAATTTATGAGAGAATTTCCCACAACACCAGACGAAGCGTTCCAAACAAGTAACGTATCTGTATTCGATACTTCTAAGATTAATGAACGGTTACATAATGTCCTCCCTCCCCTACCTACAAATGAAGTTTATGACTTATTGCCGGACGAATTAAAGCAATACATAAACAAATATTTATTAATTTATCGTTTACCTAAAAAGGGTATTCGTTGCTATGGAGGTGTGGACGTAGCATCCGGAACAGGAGGTAATACAGATAATAGCACCATTTCAATTTTTAATGTGGATGGTCAACAAATGGCAAGTTTTAAAGCGAATGATATACCTGTTTATCAGTTTGCTACAATTGTTAATGCATTAGGTAGATTTTATAATTATGCCTTTTTGTGTGTGGAGAGAAACAGTTATGGCTTACCTTTATTAGAAAAATTGCGTAAACAGTACGGTTATATTAATTTATTAAAACAAAAGATTTTTGACCAAAAAGGAAAGCGAAAATTACAGTTAGGCTTCCAAACTACAAAAGTAACAAAACCCATAATCATCAATGATTTAAAAGAGCAGTTCGAACTTAACATGATTTTAATTGAAGATGTGGATACATTAGAAGAAATGAAAATTTTTCAGGATATTGACGGCAAACTGGGTAACAAAAAAGGTCAAGATTTACATGACGATTTACTAATTGCGGTTGCCATGAGTGTGCAAGCGATGAAACAAATGAAACAAGGTAAATTTTATGTTGATATATAACTATGACTAGGTAATTCACCCAGTCATTTTTTATTTGAATAATAAGGAGTTGAGGAAATGACGACATTAGAGCAATATATAAAAGATAAGTATGGTTCATCAAGTGATTGGTTTGTTGAATATGTGAATGAAATACATAACCAAATGCGGATTAATGATGTATTAGCTAAAAAGGAATATTTGAACGGTAGCCATAAGATATTAAAGTCACCAAGTTATCAATACAACGGAAAGGAATTTCATCCTAGAAAGATAGTATTACAGTACGCTAAGACGTTACTTAACTTTCAAAAGGCATACTTGTTGCAGAATCCTATTACATTGACTGGAAATGAAAAGGTTGTAAGGGAATATCAAAAGGTTAATCGTAAGGGTAAATATAACCGTTTAAATCAAAAGATATTGGATAAGGTTCTCAAATATGGACAGGTTGCAGAATATGTTTATTTGGATAATGGTGTAATTAAATCTAAGTTAATTGATCCGTCTCATGGTTATCCTATACATGATGAACATAATCAACTAATTGGATTCATTCAAGCGTTTGTCAATGATGGTATCTCTTACTATACAGTATATGAGGAAGATGTAGTAAGCGAATATAATAATGCAGGCGGTCGATTAAAACTAACTGGACGTTATGCAAACCTATCAGGATTACCTATTGTTTATCACAATGACAATGAACTAAGTGACATTGAAGGTCGTAGCGAATTAGATGATTGGATTAGTATATTGGATTCAATGGAGGATTTGATTAGTAAATATACTGATTCATTTTATAAGTTCATGAATCCAGTACCAGTATCAATTGGAATGCAATTAAAAGGTGAAGGATTACCTTCTAACATTGTTGGTGGTGGTATTTCATTAGATGATGGGGCTGATTTTAAGTTAGTAAGTAATGGATTAGATTATCAATCGTTTGAGACAATCTATAAAACATTATTACAATCATTATTAGATATATCTCAAACACCTGCTGTGAGTATGAATAAGACGGATATAAGCAATCTATCGGAAGTATCTATTAAACTATTATTCCAGTTAGCTAATATTAAAGCCAGTGGAAACGAACAGTTTATTCGTGAAGGACTTGAACAAAGGTTTAATAAGATAAGACGACTTTTAGAGTTACAAGGAATAACGTTTAGTGATGATGATTATGATACATTAGATATAGTATTCCAGTATGCGACACCTGCAAATGACACTGAAATTATTGCAAATTTGAAGGAATTAAGAGGATTAGGAGCAATTAGTTTAGAAAGTTTGTTAGGTCATAGTCCATATGTAAGCGACATCCAAATGGAGTTACAAAAGATTGATGAAGAGAATAATATTCAATATGTGAATAAATTAGATGATATTGTGGATAATGTGAATAATTTATAGTTATTTGATGAGGAGTAATTTAATTAAAATGTAGGTGTGTAAAGATGTTATAGTTTATAGTGATATATTGACTTGCCCGCACTGTTATACTATATGGGGTATAATAAAAATCAAGACACAACCGGAGTCAGCAAATATACATAACTATTATTAATTTTCAGATATTATAATAACTATAATTAACTAAATACTACATGCAATTTTATAAATATACGTTAATATACAGTTATTTTTTACCTATTTTTATTGATAATTTCAGACTGTAAAAGTCGCTGAAGTATTGATATATCAACATTTATAAGCGTTTTTTTTAGTTCTAGTTTACATAACACAAGTTTTAGGAAGATGTTGATATATCAAGGTTTCTAAGGGTTATAATTATAAGGTCGCAAATTATAAGATTTATTCATTATAATTTTTGTATATTTTTATATAAAATTTTGCTTTTATTGGATAATGTCGGATATAACTTATTGATAATATGATACCCCTAATTGACAAAATGAGGTCGCTAGCATATCACTTTACACACCCAATAAAAATTTTAACCAAATTTCCCTTATAAATCAAAGAAAAAAACACATATCCCCTCTCCCCTACTTATTATATCTAAAATAATAGATATGTGTAAATTTTTTTAAGTACTAAGGATGGAGATTACATTAATGTTGGCGGTAAATTACTATAAAAGTAACAAAAATAAACCGTCGCAAGATCAATTAAATGTATCTAAATATGAAAGGAATGATTCTATGAATAACCTTCAACGGTTAGAATTAGAAACAAAAGGAATTAATCTTGAACAGGATGAATTAATCATTTATTTACAAGAAAACGGATTAAAACCGTTTGATGAATATAACCCTCAATCGGCAACAAACAAAAAGAAAATATATCAATCGGCTTTATCGGTTTTAGAAAGTATCGCAAACAATCCCCAAAATTTAAAAAATTACAAATTAGACGATATGACAATAAGTGATTTTGCAGATAATTTAATGTCACGTATTGACCAATTGGAACGGAAAATAAGAAGTTTAAAAACAGACGAGCAACTTCAAAATGAATCTAATTTCTTCATGTTGTTTGCTGAATAGGAGGTGTTTATTAAATGTTTACACCAAATGAAGAGGATTTACAATTTTTGTTTGATTCGGCTGGTATGGATGTATTAATTAATGACGTACCACAACAAGCCATTATTACCCTTCCCCCACTATCTGACAGTGAAGAACGATATATACACACGTTACAACGCATAAATATGGGCGATATGGTGACTTTTGATGATAATAAGTATTTAGTTATGAATGAGACAATAAGCCCTAGAAATGGCAAATATAAAGCCAGAATACGACATCTAAACTATAAGTTACAAATTCCCGGAGAGGTAATACAAGACTATTTGCGAGATGAAAACGGTAATATAATAACGGATAATTTTGGTAAACCTATTCCTATTACAATTGAAGGTGATCCGATTTATATTCCTGCAATTGTTGAACAACAAGCATTTACGATTGAGGAAGGGCAAATTCGGATTCCGAACAATGAAATATTAATCACTGTTCAGGACAATGAGGTAAATCGAGAAAAATTAATATTAAACTTTGAATTTAACTTAATGACAAAAACGTGGAAGGTTACAAACGTTGATTTAACGAGAAAGGGATTAATGATTATTACTTGTCAACAAGTTCAATCAAGTTAATTTTTAAATTAAAAATTTATAAATAAAATACCTTTACATTTTTGGATAACCACCTTATAATTAAAAATGTAAAAATAATTTGTGAAGTGGTTTAAATGTCAAATGTATATTAAATCACTTGATACGGTTAAATATAAATTTGGGAATTATGACTTTTATGTTCAGGTTACGTTCGGGACGTAGGGGTCGCAGGTTCAAATCCTGTCTTCCCGATAAATGAAAAAACATCGGTACAAAGCGATTCTTGGACATTCAAGAGTCGCTTTTTTCGTGAAACAAAACTTAAAAATTTGTTGTTTCACAGGCATTTTACAGGGAAAATAAAAAAATCTTTTTTCATATTTGTAAAATCCATTTATTTCACCGCACATAGGTAATTCGTGAACATGAATATTAAGTTGTTCAGCGATTTTCCATACGAATTATTCATTTTGTAATTTTTTATTAGCTGATTTACCTGTCCAAAATAAAAGACATATTATCAACCCATACATGTTTACGGATCCATGTCAAAAAAAGAAGATTAATAAAGAAACATTAAACAAAGTATCAATCATATATTTTATGGCATACTGTTATTGAGAGTAGGGATTTACCCCCACTTTCAATTTTCTGTTTTCTAGTCGTAATCTTTCGGCTTCAAGTTTCGATTTCGTTCCGTCGTGCCAGACCTTGCGAATCGTAACTATGCCGGTGATTACGGCTATTATTTTTTACAGTATGACCATTCTCCACTTCCTTTCTGTATTTAATCACAATACACCTAAATGTAATATACCAACTTTTTTTGTAAATTTTTTTGGTACAAATAAAAAAGAGAGGAATTATTTCACCTCTTTGAAAAGTAATACGACAAGGACACTTTAGTTGCCGAAAACCTGCCGACCAAATTTTTAGTTTTTCCACGCCCAAAACTGTATTCTGCCTCCGTTAATCTCGTTTTAGTTTGAAGATTTCCAACTCATTTTGGGATGTTTTATGATAAGTGAAGTCAACGGTAGCCTTGATATCGGATATCTCTTCCTTAACGAAATTAAGTTCTCCATGCAACTTATGAACATCAATGGAAAGGGCATCCAGTTTGGCGTCGGTTTCATCCTGACGGTCACGAATAGCGCGAACGATTTGATTTGTTTCTGTCAATTGCGTTTGCATAAGTTTTTGTGATTCAATTGTTTCTGTCAATTGCGTTTGCATAAGCTTTTGTGATTCAATTGTTTCTGTCAATTGCGTTTGCATAAGCTTTTGTGATTCAATTGTTTCTGTCAATTGCGTTTGCATAAGCTTTTGCAATTCAATTGTTTCTGTCAATTGCGTTTGCATAAGCTTTTGTGATTCATTTGTTTCAGCTAATTGTACTTGCATAAGTTTTTGCATTTCCTTCGTATATTTTACTTCCTCTTCAATGCTGTCGATTCGTTTATTCACACCTTTTAATTCTTCAAGGATTTGTTCAAGTATTTTTTCATTCATTTATAAACCATCTCCTTTTCATTAATTACGCAAACACAATCCGTCTCCGTATGATTCATTATCTTCATCAAGAACCACTTTTGCCTATTCATCGTGTGTTGAAATTATTTGCTATTTCTAGTTGTTGAATACTCATTCCTCGCTTATCACTCGTATTTTCCCCATATCCATGGCAACTTTCCTCTAGAGCATTATTAATTAAATACTAATTTCTTTTAAAATAGAAATCAATAAAAAACCTAAAAAAAGTGTCGACTGTCTAAAATGGAAAATTTCTAACAAGACAAGTAGCCTTCCCATGTTTGAGAGTAAATCGTTTTGCAATTTTCTTCGGTTTCATTTATAATAAATAATAGATTATGAAATTTATATCTTCAAGCAATTCTAAAAATCTTATATCGTAAGTGGGTAACATCTTTCGGTTTCGTAGTACTAGACAGCTGTCAATGACTATCTTAACTGTTTCGATGTTCTTTTTTTACTCTAAATTCAATATAACGCATTGGAGGGATATTGTATGAAAAAGAGGGCATTAGTTTATTGTGAACATCAATTCGGATCAATGGATGGTAAGACAGCAAACGGTTTAGTAAGGGAATCAGGAATTTATGAAATTATGGGCGTCATTGACAGTTCAAAGGCCGGTCTTGATGCAGGTGAAGTGTTGGACCAAAAAAAGAATGGCATCCCAATTTTTGAAAATTTATCCCACGCACTTAATCAACTTGGTGAAAAGCCGAAATACTTTATTTTTGGGATTGCACCGGCTGACGCATTTTTAAAAAAGCATGAGCGTGATGTGATTATTCAAGCGATCAAAGCGGGTATGAACATTATTAATCCGCTGCAGGAGTTTTTGACGGACGATCAAGAACTGATGGAATACGCAAAAACATATGGGGTAGAAATTAAGGATATTCGGAAACCAAAACCGAAAAAGGAATGGAAAATTTTTTCAGGGCGAATTTTACATATCGATACGCCGATTATTACTGTACTTGGAACAGACGGTGCATGCGGCAAACGGACAACAGCGGTTGCTTTGGAAAAAGAACTGCAAAAACGAGGTTATAAAACGGCTTTTATTGCAACGGGACAAACCGGTCTTATTCAAGGTGCCAAATATGGTTTTGCCATGGATGCGTTTCCTCTCCAATATATGATTGGTGAACTGGAGAGCGAAATTGTTCGGGCGAATGAAACCGAACACCCCGATATTATTATTGTTGAAGGTCAAGGAGCGTTAAGTCACCCTGCTTATGCCAGTTCTGCAGGGATTTTAAAAGGCGCCAGACCTCAAGCGGTTATTTTGCAACATGCACCGAAGCGAAAAGTGCTAGGGGACTTTCCTTTCTTCCCGGTTCCATCAGTTGAAAGTGAAATTCAGCTCATTGAACATTACGGAAAAACAAAAGTAATCGGTATTACACTCAATCATGAGGGAATGAACGATTTGGAAATTGAAAAGACGATTAAGGAGTACGAACTGAAGTATCAATTGCCGACAACGGATATTCTAAAGCAAGGAGCAGGAAAAATAATTGACCAAATCATTCAATTTTTCCCGTCATTGCAAGGGAAAAAGCTAAAGGGTGCATGATCTTATTTATGGCACCCTTTAAATATGAATAATCGATCGGTAAGTTCTTAGAACATTATACGAAGATTCGTTAACGATCGGTACGGTTGTATCCCACCTTAACGGGGAGTAAAACCCCCACTGATGGAAGTTTCACTTTATGCAACTTTTTTGGAAAGTTTCGTCAAAACAAGCCCTATAGCCGCTATAAACGACAATTTTTGGTGAAGACCCCGCAAAAATCGTTACATTTGTTGAGAAATCCCTCTTTCAAAAGTAGTCTGGCAGTTGAAGGCACACTTTAAAATTCCGATTTTTAGGTGCTAGTCTTTTTAGTTTTCGCCACAAAAAACCCATTTTTCTCAAACGTGTCTTATAAAAATTTTCCATAAATCCTTTTTGCGTAGTAGTCTTTTATATATTTTATAAATTTGCTATAATTTTACTATTATATAAAAGAGGGGTTCACTTGTTAATATTAAGGGGGTTTTATTATAAAAGTTAATGACTCAACAAAGTTCACTTGTTAATGAACTTTTTGATTGTTAATTAAATACATACATTATCCGTAAACAAATAGGAAGGAAGAGTAAACTTATGAATCGGACAATTGGATTTATCGGTTGTGGTAATATTGCTAAAGCGATGATTGGCGGAATGATTAAGACAAAAAAAATTGACCCTAAACAAATCATTGTTTCTAACAGGTCCTTATCTAGTCTTCAGGAGATAGAACAAACTTACGGAATTCTTACAACGAGAGAGAATGTGGAAGTTGCGAGAAATGCAGATTTTCTCTTTTTAACGACTACATCAGGAATGTATGGAACGGTAATTGAAGAGATTCGTGATGTTATTCGAGAAAATACGATTCTTATCCTTGTGGCAGTCGGTGAAACAATTGAAAAAAATGAAAAACGGTTAAATCGAGCCATTAAAATCATAAAAGCAATGCCAAACACACCATCCTTGGTGGGGCAAGGGATTACCGGAATCGCCGTAAACGAACTCGTAACTCCGGAAGATTTGGAGGAAATTAAAGCACTATTCGAATGTTTCGGCCGTGTGGAGTTTGTCGATGAGTCTATCATGGATGTTGTTACCGCAATTGGTGGTTCATCACCGGCTTTTACATATATGTATATTGAAGCATTGGCAGATGGGGCGGTTATGTATGGTATGTCTCGCAAACAAGCATATGTGTTTGCCGCACAGGCTGTTTTGGGTGCAGCAAAAATGCTACTTGAAACCGGAATGCATCCGGGTACATTAAAAGACAGTGTATGCTCACCCGGAGGAACAACCATTGAATCTGTTGCTCTCCTAGAAGACAAAGGATTTCGTTCGGCTGTTATTGAAGCCATTAAAGCGAACATGGAAAAGGCAAAGAAGATTCACGGGTAACACCAATTTTTGACAGTTTTTAGTACAGGAAACAATTTTGTGCTTTTCGACTCACTACTAGGTTGAAAAATGGAGAAAGGGAACTTAGCTTTTAAATCTGCATGCTTAGTGATATGCAAAAGATGATAAGTAAAAGAAAAGCGTAGAGGGGGACTCTGCGCTTTTCTTACAGGGCTTTGGATTTGTATTATTGTCCAGCTCCGAGCGCCAGCGACTAGCAAACTTTGTTAAGCGGGGACTCTGCGCTTTTCTTATAATCCATACGTCTTGATGATGGCTTGAAATAATATATTTACACCAATCAGCAAAGCTTCTTCATTCAAGGTCATTAACGGGTGATGTAATCCGGGCCTTAAATCACAACCTAAACCCAGCATCGTTGCTTTCAAAGTTGGCTTTTTGATTGAATAAAAATGAAAATCGTCTCCACCCGGTGTAAGGATGGAAGGCTTCATATTACTTTCACCAATCGTTTCAATGATCGCTTTTTTCATAATTGAAATGGCTGTATCATTCAAAACTGCCGCAGGAACGTAATCTTCGTGCGTTAGTTCAATGGTGATTCCATATAAGTTTGCAATCGTTGTAATATAAAAAGTTTTGACAATACGTACAATAAAATAGGGATGTTTAGCACCCAAAAAGCCCATTTTTCAAAAACATTTACGCTCAAATGACAATATATTGTGTCTTGATAAAAATTGTTAGTACTATATTTGGCGCAAATCTTTCCTTAAAACCTTTTTGGGTGATAACCATAGGGGTGAATTAATGAATAAAAAAAAGATTTTCTTTATTATTACTACTTTTCTGTTTCTTTTTTGCTTCGTAGCTTATGTAATTTATGATTCGTTTAAAACAACTACTTATGGGGAAGTTATGAACGAAATTTTAGAAGGGGAACCAATAAAAAGTATTAAAATTCAAAGCTATGAAACTCCAAGACTGGCTAATGTTATAATTAATGAACGAAATAAAATTGAAACAATCACAGAAAAACCTTCCGAAATGAAAATAAAAGAAACAAATAATAATCCATCTGATTATTTGTATGTATTATGGATCGAAGCAAATAATAATACCACTGTTCTATTATACTTAACCGAAAATGGTATTAGGCTGAACGGAACCAAAGGACATGGAAATCAATATATTATAGAAGGAGATAATTCCTTGTTAAAAATTGTTAATAAGATTTTTCAACAAGAACAATAAATGACTCAACTTTCGCACCAGAAAATTAAGTATTAATCGCTGATTATATTGTGTTTAATGTAAAAACGTACACAAAAGGGTTATCCCGGTGAAAAGCTCGAAACATCTAGTTACATTTAGTTACTTCTAGTAGCTTAAATGATTTTAGATGTGATGAGACTTTCAGGGATAACCCTTTTCATTACTGCAAAAAATTGACACGGTTTTTACAGGCGAATGAGCCATTCACAGACTGAAGACCAATCCATAACATCATAAAACGGTAGTTCTATTTATAAGCAAAACTGCCATTCACAGACTGAAGACCAATCCGTGGCATCATCCTAAACGGTAGTTTTATTTACGAGCTAACTTGATGTTCACGGACTGCAGTATCATTCCGCGATATCACAAAAGTAGTTCCATTTACAAGCTAACTTGATGCTCACAGACTTTCGGGCTGGCTCCAAGGGACTGTAAAAACTTTTCAATCCGGCGAATGGCTTCCTGCAGTTGTTGCAGAGAGGTTGCATAAGAACAGCGAATATAACCTTCGCCACTTTCTCCAAAAGCATTCCCCGGAACAACTGCAACCCGTTCTTTCATCAATAATTGTTCAGCAAACTGTTCCGATGTTAGTCCGGTATTTTGAATCGAAGGAAAGACGTAGAAAGCCCCACCCGGTAGATGACAATTTAAGCCAATCTGGTTCAATGCTTCAACAATATAATTTCTCCTTCGCCGGTAACTTTTTCGCATTTCTTCCACTTGATCGGCACCGTTCCGTAATGCTTCAACGGCACCGTGTTGCAGCATATGTGGTGCACACATCGTTGTATATTGATGGATTTTTAGCATGACCTCAATAATCGGCTGTGGTGCACAAACATAACCAAGGCGCCACCCGGTCATCGCAAAAGCTTTTGAAAAACCGTTGATGACAATGGTTCTTTCATACATACCGGGTAAGGTGGCGATACTGTCATAGTCCTCATCATAAGTCAACTCTGCATAGATTTCATCTGAAACAACAACCAAGTTATGTTTCTTCACTACTTCCGCAATAGCCACTAAATCTTGTTTATTTAAAAAAGCACCCGTCGGATTATTTGGTGAACATAATAAAATCGCTTTTGTCCTGGCAGTAATGGCTTTTTCTATTTGTTCTGCCGTCACTTTAAAGCCGTTCTCTGCCCAAGTGGATACGGGGATCGGTTTTCCTCCTGCCATGGTGACTAAGGCAGCATAGGATACAAATGCCGGTTCAATAATCAACACTTCTTCACCGGGATTTAATAAGGAACGAAAAGCTGTATCCAATGCTTGACTGGCCCCGATTGTTACGATAATTTGATTTTCCGGTTGATAGGAAAGATGATATTTCCGTTCCATATAATTGGCTATTTCCTCCCGTAACTCAAGAAGCCCGGGATTGGCCGTATAAGAAGTAAACCCGTCCTCTATCGAAGCAATAGCCATATCACGGATTGCCCAAGGTGTGACAAAATCCGGTTCCCCGACACCTAAAGAAATCACATTTTCCATTTTTGAAGCTACATCAAAAAACCTGCGAATCCCGGACGGCCTTAATTCGACAGCTTGTGTTGCTAAAAATTGATTATAATCAATCATGGAGCTACCACCATTCTGCGGTCTTGATCGTCTTTTCCTTCAATAATCACGCCGTCATGTTTATATTTTTTTAACATAAAATGGGTGGTAGTCGAGATGACGTTTTCGACTGTCGATAATTTATCCGACACGAACATAGCAATTTCTTTCATTGTTTTTCCTTCAACCGTAACCGACAAATCGTAGGCACCGGACATTAAATACAGGGAAGTGACTTCCGGGAACCGATAGATCTTTTCAGCCACTTCATCAAAGCCAACTCCCCGTTTTGGCGTTACTTTGACGTCGATCATAGCCACGACATTTTCTTTTCCGTCAACCTTGCTCCAATCGATTAGAGCCGGATAACTAACGATAATATTTTCATCTTCTAATTTTTTGATTAGTTCTGCTACCTTGTCTTCACTTAATTGTACTTGCATGGCGATTGATTTTACCGATTGCCGATGATTTTCTTCCAATATCGCCAATATTTCAAGTTCTTCATTTGTCAGTTTCATGATGTGCCTCCTCTAGTTTTTACACAAAAAAATATTTGTTTGATGAACTGGTTCAGCCAAAATTACTTTATTTCACTCGCCCCATAATAAAAATATCTTGATATTCACCACGGGAAAAATGGGCTTTTTTCAGTCTTCCTTCGATTTCAAATCCGAATTTTTTATATAAGTGGATTGCAGATTCATTATCGACAACGACATCAAGTTCAAGCCTGATTAATCCTAAATCATGGTCTGCAAGATGAAGTAAAGTATTTAACAGCGAGCTGCCAATTCCTTTGTTTTGAAAATCACCATGTACCATCAAAACAAGCCTTCCCGTATGACGTAATTTTCCGCTGTTTACAAAAAGAGCTCCCATTCCGACCACAGTACTTCCGGTTACTGCCACAAAAACATGATCATCCGGTCCGAGACGATTAAAAAATTCTTCTGTCCTTTCGATTCGTTCGGAGGGTAAGCCTAAGGTATTCTCTGTAACAGCCGGTTGTCGACGAATTTCATTAAGGCCGGAAATATCTTCTTTACGAATCGGTCGAATTTGGATTTCTTTCAATGGACCGCCTCCTGACAAAGATTCAATCATTACTCAAATGCAAAGATTTTTGGTAAGCTAAGAGTAATATGTATCAACTTCCAGCTTGAAAGTCTGGATACTGAAACATTTTAATCATTTGAAGCCCTTCTAATTTTATAGTAATTTTATCAAATATAATAACCTTTGAAAATAGTCCGACTTCGATTTTCGGAAATTATTTCATAGGCAACACGTGAAATCCCTTGCTTTATTAACCTTTCACTCAAACGGAAATATTTACCAGTAAAGAAATTCCCTGTAAGACTTTCTGGATACTGGCAAAATTTAATTACGAGCAACAATCGTTTTGCAAAAGCAAGCAATTACAAAAAGGGGGTACTTTCTATGGATCATAAAGTTGCCTTAATTACCGGGGGAGCGACCGGAATTGGGAAACAAACAGCGATTCAATTAGCTGAAAAAGGCTGTAATGTGGTAATTAACTACCGAAACAGTGCCTTGGAAGCCGAGACCCTTACTGGCGAGCTAAACCGGAGATATAATACGAAAAATATTGCAGTACAAGGAGATGTTGCAAACTCCTCCGATTGTGAGCGTATGGTAAGTAAGGCGATGGAGGTTTTTCAAAAAATTGATATTCTTGTACATAATGCCGGGCCGTATATTCAAGAAAGAAAGCCACTTACAGAGTATGGGATGGACGAGTGGAATTATTTGTTACAAGGAAATTTAACCAGTGCTTTTTATTTGGCAAAACTGATCATTCCGTCGATGCGAAAACAAAAATGGGGACGAATTATCACCATGGGTTTTGATCGGGTAGAAACGGCACCGGGTTGGATATACCGTTCCGCATTCGCTGCCGCAAAAACGGGGCTCGCGTCACTAACACGAACGATTGCAATAGAAGAAGCGAAAAACGGGATTACAGCAAACATGGTTTCACCGGGTGATATTAAAAGCGAGTGGAAGGAAAAAACAATTGCCGATGCCGTTTCGTATATGAAATCCGCCCCCGAAAGAAGAAGGGAAGGGACCGGAGAAGATATTGCCAGAACAATTGCTTTTCTTGCGGATGAAAAGTCTGATTTGATTACCGGCTGTATTTTATCTGCTACAGGCGGTATGGATGTTTTGGGAAAAGTATTTCGGGAAAATGACTAGAGGAAATTTTAAGCAGGAATGAGTGTTCCGGGAAAATGATTTCAGGAAAATTTTGCAGGAATGGGTCTTTCAAGAAAATGACTAGAGGAAAGTTTTACAGGAACGAGTATATCTAGGAGGTAAACATGGCGAAACAAGTTTTTATGGAAGTCAAAGACAATATTGCAACTATTTTTATTAACCGGCCGGAAAAAAGAAATGCGCTATCGTTCGAAATGTGGGAGAGCCTGAATGAATATGTTAAACATTGCCATGAGGACCGTGTAGTTAAAGTCATTGTCTTTCGCAGTACGACTGAGGAAGCTTTTTCGGCAGGTGCAGATATCAGCGAATTTCGGACCAGGCGCTCCACAGCTGAAGAAATTATCACCTATAGTAAAGTGATGGCTGATCTCGAGGAAAAAATCGCAAAAGGGCCAAAGCCGGTAATTGCCATGATTCAAGGATTTTGTGTTGGAGGCGGTTGCGAATTGGCGGTAGCATGCGATTTTCGATTTTCCGACTCCACCGGGAAATTTGCGATTACCCCTGCAAAACTTGGGATTATTTATAATACGAAGGCAACCAAGCACTTAGTTGACTTGGTTGGTCAGGCAAATGCGAAAGATATTTTATATACCGGCCGGATTTTTAACGCTGAAGAAGCAATCCGGATGGGGCTTATTGATCGAATCTACGAGCCGGATCAGTTGGAAAAGGAAACATATGCTTATGCGAAAATGATATGTGAAAACTCACAAATGACTGTTCGAGGTGCGAAGAAAATCATTAATCACGTTCTGCATGGCGGAGAAGATGATAATGACGAAATTTTACAGGAAATTTTAGAATCCGTTACATCGGAGGATTATAAAGAAGGTGTCGACGCCTTTTTAAGTAAAAGGAAAGCAAAATTTACATATTCGTAAAAACGAAAGAGTGAACTTCAATGGGAGTACTTTTTGACGACATCCAATTGGTTTAGCGGAGAATCTGATTGAAGTTTGTCAAAAAAATGATGAATGGGGATTCATTTTTTAGTTGCCTTTTTTTAGAAAATAATTAATAATCATAAACAAGGAAGGTGATATTTTTTTAAAAAGAAAGCGTTTTAATTATTAGGGGGATGATGCGGATGGAGCGCTTGTACTTAACGGAAGAACATGAGATTTTCCGACAAGCTTTACGGAAATTTTTAGAAAAAGAAGCGGTCCCAAACTATGAGCAGTGGGAAAAAAATAAAGAAGTGCCACGTTCATTTTGGAAAAAACTTGGAGAACAAGGTTATCTTTGCCCGCAAGTTGAGGAAAAATACGGCGGTTTAGGCACCGATTTTGGTTATGCGGTTGTCATGAATGAAGAAATGGAACGGGTCGGCACGGGAATGGTCGGGATCAGTCTACATAATGATATTGTTATTCCATATATCGAATCTTATGGAACGGAAGAACAAAAACAGCGATGGTTACCCGGGGCACTTACAGGAGATATAATAACTGCCATTGGTATGACCGAACCGGGAGCGGGCTCTGATCTGGCGAATATTCAAACGACCGCTATTCGTGACGGGGATGACTATATCATTAACGGTGAAAAAACTTTTATCACAAACGGTTACACGGCCGATTTAGTTGTTCTTGTTTGTAAAACCGATCCAAAGGCAAACCCTCCTCACCGCGGCATTAGTTTATTTGTTGTAGAAGCTGGTACCCCCGGTTTTAAGAAAGGAAAAAAATTGAGAAAGATTGGTCAGCATGCCAATGACACAAGTGAGTTAATTTTTGAAGATGTTCGGGTCCCAAGAACGAATTTACTTGGTGAAGAAGGTAAGGGATTTTACTATTTAATGGAAAAATTACAGCAGGAACGTTTGCTTGTTGCTATTCAATGTATGGCTTCTGCCGAAAAAATGTTGGAGTTAACGATTGATTATGTAAAACAGCGGCAAGCCTTTGGTACAACAATCAGCAATTTTCAAAATACCCAATTTAAAATTGCCGAAATGGCCACGGAGCTCGAAATAGGGCGTACATTTGTAGAACGGCTTATTTTGGAACATGTGAAAGGAAAATCTATCGTCACCGAAGTATCGATGGCAAAATGGTGGGTTTCGGATTTGGCGAAAAAAATAGCCGGTGAATGCATGCAATTTCATGGTGGTTACGGATATATGGAAGAATACGAGATTGCGAGACGATACCGCGATATCGCTGTAACTTCCATTTATGCCGGTTCAAATGAGATTATGAAGCAAATTATTGCGAAAAATTTACTTTGAGTGGCATTTTACTTAAAAAGAAGGGGGAACGTCTATGAAAGAAGCGGTTATTATTGAAGGGGTACGGACACCGGTTGGAAAGAGAAATGGTTTACTTAGTGGTATTCGGGCGGAGGAACTGGCTGCATTGCCGCTTGCCGAAGTGGTTAAGCGTGCGGGTATTGAGCCGGGTCTTGTTGAAGATGTGATCTATGGTTGTGTTACGCAAGTTGGGGAACAGGCTTCTGATATTGCCAGGCAAGCAGCACTTATTGCCGGTTTTCCGATTGAAGTGCCGGGAACAACAATTGACAGACAATGCGGTTCGAGTCAACAAGCAGTACATTTTGCCGCACAAGCAATCATGAGCGGGGATATGGATGTCGTTATTGCCGGTGGGGTAGAGAGCATGTCTCGTGTACCCATGTTTTCTAATATGCAAGGGGTAACTTACAGCGAGGCACTTACTTCTAAGTATGAAATGATTAATCAAGGATTATCGGCGGAACGGATTGCGGAAAAATGGTATATGACAAAAGACGAGTTGGACGAATTTTCGCTGAATAGTCATCAAAAAGCCATTCAGGCACAAGATGAAGGCCGGTTTGCGAAAGAAATAATGCCTGTTGAAGTTACATTACCGGATGGAACGAAAACGATTGTAACGAAAGACGAAGGGCCGCGTAAAGACACATCAATGGAAAAATTGGCAGGATTAAAGCCGTCTTTTAAAGAAAACGGTTTTATTACAGCCGGAAACTCAAGCCAAATTAGTGACGGGGCCGCTGCCATTCTCATTATGTCCCGTGAAAAAGCGGAACAGCTCGGGTTAAAACCAAGATTTCGTATTGTCGCTAGGACGGTTGTAGGTTCCGATCCAACCCTCATGTTGACCGGCGTGATCCCGGCTACGGAAAAAGTGTTGAAAAAGGCCGGTTTGACGATTCAAGAGATTGATATTTTTGAAGTAAATGAAGCGTTCGCATCGGTACCGCTTGCTTGGTTGAAAGATACCGGAGCGGATGCGAAAAAATTGAATCCGAACGGCGGGGCCATTGCACTAGGACACCCTCTTGGAGCCAGCGGAGCAAGACTGATGTTGACGATGATGAGTGAGCTGGAAAGAACGGGCGGTCGCTACGGACTTCAAACGATGTGCGAAGGTTACGGAATGGCCAATGCGACAATTATTGAACGACTGGACTAAACCTTTGCCGGAGAAAACTTTAATAGCACTCACAGCAAATGTTAAAGAAAATCTGATCAATTTTCCCAAATGCTAGAGTGTAAGGCAACTTTTCCAAAACGTTAATGAAAGAGGTTGAATCGATGTTTCCATTACAATCCATCCGCGTACTGGATTTATCCCGTCTGCTTCCCGGACCTTTTTGCACGATGCTTCTTGCCGATTTTGGGGCGGAAGTGATTAAAATTGAAGCGCCGGATCTAGGTGACTATGCCCGACATTATGAACCGAAAATTGATGAAAATAGTGTGATGTTTCATTCTTTGAACCGAAATAAAAAAAGTGTAACGCTCGACTTGAAAACAGATGAGGGAAAAGACCAATTTTTACAAATGGTTGGAAAAGCCGATGTGGTTGTCGAATCTTTTCGTCCGGGGGTCATGAAACGGCTAGGTCTCGATTTTCCTGTTTTAGAAAAAATAAACCCTCGCCTCATTTATTGTGCCATTAGCGGTTATGGACAAACGGGGCCCTATGCAGAAATGCCGGGTCACGATATCAATTATATTAGTTTTGCCGGATTGTTGGAGTTAATGGGGGAAAAGGATGGAAAACCGATTGTACCGGCCGTTCAAGTTGCTGATCTTGCTGGTGGGGCTTATCCGGCAGTTACGGGTATTTTACTTGCATTATTGGAGCGGGAAAAGTCCGGAAAAGGGCAATTTATCGATATTTCCATGATGGATGGGGTGATTTCGCTTCTTCAATCCACCCTTCCAAATTATTTGATGAAAAACATTCCGTCTAAACGAGGGGAACAGATGTTGTCCGGTGGGCTTGCGTGCTATGAGGTCTATCAGACGAAAGACGGACGTTGGTTAGCAGTCGGGGCATTGGAAATGAAGTTTTGGCGCGTGTTTTGCCAAAAAATTGGGAAACCGGAATGGATTGCTCTGCTAAATGAACAGGATGAAGTCCAATATAAGCTGAAGCACGATATTCAAACCGTTATGTATACAAAAACATTGGCAGAATGGATGGATATTTTTGAAGATGCAGAAGCATGCGTTTCGCCGGTTTTAAATTTTGCCGAACTAGTCAACCATCCGCAAGTGCAAGCCAGAAAAATGTTCGAAGCCATTGAGCAGGATGGCATACCGGTAAAACATATTGGAATCCCTATTAAATTATCAAGAACACCGGGGAAAATCCGGGCAGCTGCCCCGAAATTAGGCGAACACACAGAGTATTATTTAAATCAAGACAAATCGTAAAAGTTTTTCAGGGTTGCGCCGGGTAACCTTACCGGGTAAGCGGGTATAAGGGTTAAGCAACCGTAAAAGTTTCCGGAGTTGCGCTGCGTAAAAACTTCCAGCGCTGAACTTTCCCGATATGTGCGCATAGGGATTAAGCAACCAAATTCTGTTTTTCTCTCTTCTATTGTTATGGTTTTCTCAGTTTCATTGAGTTTTTGGCTCTACCATTGACAATATTTAACTAAAAAGGAGATGAATTTTATGACAAAAACAAGTATTGAAAAGTTTAAAGAATCTACAACCATCCCGGTCATTATGGCACCGATGTTTTTAATTAATGACCCCAATATGGTTTTGCGAGCATGTGAGGCAGGAATTATCGGAACTTTTCCGGCGTTAAATGCCCGCACAAATGAAATTCTGGAAGGGTGGTTTGAACAGATTACTACAGAATGGGACCGGATAAAAACGGCCAATCCCGATAAAAAAATCGCACCTTGGGGGATTAACTTCATTAGTCACCGTTCCAACAAAAGGTTTACGGAAGATTTGCAACTGATTAAAAAATATCAACCGCCACTCATTATCACTTCTCTTGGTGACCCGAGCCCGGTTGTCGAAATTGCCCACCAGTATGGGGGTGTAGTTTTTTCTGATGTCATCAATGTCAAATTTGCCAAAAAAGCAATTGAGAAAGGGGTTGACGGGCTCGTTCTTGTTTGCAGCGGGGCAGGTGGACATGGCGGCACGTACAGTCCGTTTGCATTTATCCACGAAGTAAAAACGTTTTGGGATGGTCCGGTAGTTCTAGCGGGTGCGATGTCGAAAGGTGAAGATATTCTTGCCGCTGAAATTCTTGGAGCGGATTTTGCCTATCTTGGCTCACGATTTATCCCGGCGAAAGAAAGTTTGGCAAATGAAGCCTATAAAAAAATGATTATTGAATCAAGGGTGGAGGATATTATTTATACCGATGCGTTCAGTGGTGTGAATGCGAACTACTTAATTCCAAGTATTAAACAGGTTGGTCTTGACCCGGAAAAATTACAACGGAAAGAAAAAATTGATTTTTCTGAGTTGGGCAATCCAAACATCCGGGCTTGGAAAGATGTCTGGTCAGCCGGACAAGGGGTGGGTGCGATCACACAGGTCCAATCCCTTGCTGAAATTGTTGCCGAACTGAAACAGCAATATGAAGAGGCAAAAGAAAAAATTGTTAAGAGAAGTGTTACTTTTTAACCAGTTGTAGTCTCGCAGTTGCAAAAATTACTTTGAAACTGATCAAATAGGAATGGATGCACTCAAAAAATTGCTCAAAGACAAATGTTCATTTTTACTGGAACAATAACTGAATGAATGCTCAATCATTTTAAATTTCTTATAGAGGTGAATCAAATGACAAATATTGTAAATGTAAAAAAAGAAAATCAAATTGCTTATATTACGATGAACAGACCGGATAAGTTAAATGCTCTTTCCCGAGAGCTTGTTTCAGGTGTTATTGAAGCACTTAAAGATGCCGAAGCAGACAAAACCATAAAAGCGATCATTTTATCCGGAGCAGGGAAATCATTTTGTTCCGGCGGGGACATTGGGTCATTTAAAGAGGCAAAAACAGCGGCCGACATGTTAACTTACATGAAGGGGGCTACCTTGCTGCAACAAACAATAAAAGAGTTGGATAAATACGTTATTAGTGCCGTACATGGATATGCGGCCGGGGCGGGATTTAGTTTAGCATTGGCATCCGACTTTATTGTAGCGGATAAGAAGGCCGCTTTTGCCATCAGCTTCAAAAATATTGGCTTGATTCCCGATTTAGGACTTGTGAAAGCCTTGGCTGAAAACGTACCGCATTCGCTAGTAAAGGAATGGATCTCATCAGGGGCAGTGATTTCAGCAGAGGAACTTCACACAAGAGGTTTGGTCAACCGATTGGCTGAAGGAGAACTTTTGAAAGAGGCAACGGAATTTGCAAAATTTATTATTGACGGTCCGCCGCTTGCCAATAAATTCGTTAAGTATTTAGTAAACAATGCAACGGAATTGACAAACAAAACGAATGATGCACAGGAAATGATCATGCAAACTTTATTATTCCATACAGTCGATCACCTTGAAGGCGTTCAGGCATTTTTTGAAAAAAGGGCACCGAAATTTGAGGGAAAATAAGCGAAAGGATGAGGTGAGATGCTCGATGAACTAGGGATACAATTAGTCAGACTCGACCTTCCCTTTCGTTTAAACCATGTGAATTGTTTTTTAGCAGAAGGTGAAAATGGTTGGGTTGTCGTTGATACGGGCTTGCACAATGATTATACTGCAGCACGGTGGGAAGAAGAGCTAAAAGGAAAGCAAGTGACAGATATTTATATTACCCATTACCATCCTGACCATTTTGGTTATGCGGGCGGTTTGCAGAAAAAAACAGAAGCCCGCTTGTCCATGACAAAGATTGATGCAGATCTTGGCCTTGGTGCATGGGAGGAGCATCATCTGCAAACATTTAGGAACAATTATGAATTAGCAGGAATTCCGTCAACCATTTCTAAACAGCTGATTGATAATATGGCATCTTTTGTTCCGAGGGTAAAGCCGTATCCTAAAGTAGACCACTATATGAACGAAGGTGAACGAGTCAAAATTGGTAAATACAGCTATGAAGTCATTTTTACGCCGGGGCATTCGGACGGCTTAATCGTTTTTTATAATCAGGAAAAGAGTGTACTCCTTTCCACTGACCATATTTTACCGAAAATTACACCAAATATATCGTATTGGTTTTACGGGGATCCGAATCCATTAGGCACATATCTTCAATCACTGGAAAAAATTCGAAAACTCGATGTGGAAATAGTTATTCCATCCCATGGCACCCCGTTTACGAATGCGAATCGCCGAATTGATGAAATTATGGCACATCATGAAGAGCTTTTGGAAAAACTATTGGCTGAGTTAGCAAACGGACAAACCGTTTTTGAAGCTTGTAAAAAATTATTTTCAAAAATTCACAATACCCATGATTCAAGGTTTGCGATTGGTGAAACATTGGCGCATCTTGAATATTTGCGCTATAAAGGGGAATGCAAACGGGAAATCTTTGCCGGCAAATATATTTATTTTAGGGAGTAGCTGGATATATTGTAAATGTACAGTAAGTAAAAGTTTGAAGGTGGGTCGTCGCCATTTTGAGGTGAGAAACGCTTTATTGTGACGACGAGCCCTGTTCTCTTCACCGTTTTGGGGTGAAAAACTTGATTTTTTGGCGACGAGATCACTTCTCGTCGTCATTTTTTGGCCGGAAACTCCATTTTTTGGCGACGAGCCCTTTTCTCGGTAAGCCCGAAATAAAAAAATAAACGTACCTTCACGGTACGTACTACAAATAACC
>NZ_JAJCHL010000004.1:0-90385 GCF_020554505.1 Caldibacillus sp. 210928-DFI.2.18 | reverse complement strand
AGGAGGAAGATAAGTTCCCGTAAGTGCCCGATTGGTTCTACTAACCATCAGTGGGGATAAAAAATCCCCACTGATGGAAGTTTCACTTTATCTATATGATTTTGGATTTAACGCGTCTTTTAATCCTTCCCCAATAAAGTTAATGGACAGTATTGTCAAGGTAACAGCTAATGCAGGAGGAATCCAAATCCACGGTTTATCCTGTAGTACATCAGGTTCATTTGCAAAAGATAACATATTCCCCCAGCTTGGAGTTTCAGATGGAACGCCAAACCCTAAGAAACTTAACCCGGTTTCTGCAACTATCATACTGGCAAATAAAATTGTAGCCTGAACAATGATTGTCGATAAAACATTTGGCAGTAAATGTTTTATAATCACTTTAAAAGGTGAACATCCAATCGATATTGCTGCAAGGACATATTCATTTTCTTTCTCTGCCAAAATTTTGCTCCGAACAATCCGGGCTACACCGCCCAAACTTAATCCACTAATAACCATGATCAATACCCATACGCCGCTAACCTTATTTTGAAGGATCGCGTTTAGTACGATAACGAAAACTAAGAAAGGAAATGTTAGAACAAAATCGGTAAACCGCATTAACAGATTATCAATGGTTCCTCCAAAATAACCGGCTATGGAACCAATAATCGTCCCAGTAACAATAACAAATGCCGTACAGGCAAGCCCGATAAACAAAGATATTCTTCCACCATATAACAATCTTGTAAAAACATCCCGGCCGTTCTTATCTGTACCAAGCCAATGCTCCGATGAAGGTTCCAGTGAAAATGAACCCATATTTATTCTTGTAATATCATGCGTGGTAATGTATGGTGCTAAAAAAGAAACAATACAAACAAAAACCAAGAAACATAAACTAATCATCGCCAGTTTATTTCTAATAAACTTTCTTCGAGCAATGGCCCATGGAGACATACTTTTCGGCGGCTTAATGTTCACGGCACTATTTTTATCTGTCATTATTTCCATTGCCATTCCTCCTAATCAAGCCTAATTCGCGGATCAACAATCCCGTAAAGGATATCAGCAACTAAGTTCCCGACTAATGTTAATACAGAAAACATCATCGTTAATGTCATTAAAACAGAATAGTCGCGGTTCGTTACTGAAGTTAAGAAAAGTTGTCCAATTCCGGGATAGGTGAAAATCGTTTCCGTAATAATCGCTCCGCCGACTAAGTTTACGATATCAAATCCTAAAAATGTCACTAATGGAATCACTGAGTTTCTAAAAATATGAACATTATATATTTTGCTTTCTGAAGTACCTTTTGCACGGGCTGTCCGAACATAATCTTTCCTACTGTTCTCGATAATATCATTACGTAAAAATTGTGTATAGGATGCCGTATTTAATAGTCCTAAAACGAATGCCGGCAATAACACATGATGGAATCTGCTCAGCCAGTATTCAAATGTTCCCTCAGTGACTGAAATATCAACAGATCCATTGGAAGGGAACCATCCAAGATGAAAAGAAAAAATATAAATGGCAAACACACCGGCAACAAAGGATGGTAAGGCCAGTCCGATATAGTTGGCTGCTGCAATTGTATTGTCTCCAAGTGTATATGGTTTCCGACCGGAATAGATACCCATCGCTAACGCTAAAACATAAGTAATAATTAATGAGGTCAAACTTAAAAAGATTGTATTCGGTAAACGTTCCATAATTATTTCATTTGCAGGAATTTTGTAACGGGTGGATTTACCGAAATCACCTTGAACAAAATTGGTAATCCAACGAAAGTATTGTTCATAAATGGGATCATTGTATCCAAGCTTTTCCCGCATCTGCTCAATATATTCCGGATCCGTATTTGCCGGATCAATCTCTCCACCAAGTGAGTCCCCCGGCATTAATTTTGCCAGGGAGAACACAATAATGGAGATAAGGAAAAGCATTGGAATCATAGCTAATACTCTTCGAAGTGTATATTTCAGCATATGCATTCTCCTTATCTTTCAATCAAAGGAACCATTTCATCATTATTGTTTAATCGACCATTTATGCATATCTTCCATTCCTACAGGAGTAATTTTCACACCTTGAACTTTGTTAGAAATTGCATAAACGTCATTTAGCTCCATAATTGGCAGTGCAGGTACTTCTTCGTTAAAGATTTTTTGCCATTCTACATAAAGATTTTTGCGTTTTTCTTGATCAGTACCAACGACTTCAACATCCACAGCTTGTTTCAACAACTCGTTTGCTTCTTCATTGACCCAACGAGGATAGTTCCAAACTGTATCGTCACCCCATAGTGCCCACGGATCCGGGTCAGCACCTGTACCCCATCCGCCATAGAATGCTTCCATTGTTTCATGGTCTTTTTCAATTTGATCGTAGTAGAGGTTTACTTCTGTCATTGTTAAATTCGATTTAATTCCAACTTCTTCCCAATATTGCGTAATGGCTTTGGCACGGGCCTCATATGTCGGGTTGCCGGTATCATAATGAGCAAAATTGATTTCAAACTTTTTCCCGTTTGGATCTTCACGGAAGCCGTCTCCATCCACATCTTTGTACCCGGCTTCATCCAGCAATTGTTTTGCTTTTTCCGGATCATAAGTGTAGTTGACCGGTAATTCACTGTTATCTGCAGCAATCCAATGTGCTGACGGCATTGGACGATTGACCGGATTACCTAATCCGCTAAAGAATTCTTTTACCCACTCTTCACGGTCGATTGCATATAATAATGCTTGACGTAATTGTTTGTTTGCATATTTGTCTTTATCCATTACAACTTTACCGTCTTTAAATGTGCCCAATTTGAATCCGATATAGTAGTAAGAAAGACCCGGAACTTCTTCTATTTTCACGTTTTTTAATTTTTGAATTTCCGGGAGTAATGATGGGTGGAAGGCACTCATATCCACGCCGTCGTTTTCAAGCTCACCAACGATTAATGAACCGTCGATCACTTTTACCACAACTTTATCAAGTTTCGGTTTTCCTTTCCAATAGTCGTCGAAACGAACTAACTCTACAGACTCACCCGGAATGACTTTTTGGATTTTGAACGGACCGGTTCCAATCGGGTTAACGCGTACTTGGTCAGACGCCAACCAATCATCAATATTTTTATTGCCTTTTAGGTCAGCAAAATGTTTTCTATTCAATGGATATTGCCAAATATTTTCTAAGTTATTTGCTCGAGCTTTGTCGAAAGTAATTTCAATTTCATAGTCATTAATTTTTTTCAAACCGGAAATGGAATCTGCTTTTCCTTCGTTAAATTCTTTTGCACCTTCAATCGTGTTAACATTGGACCAACGTTGATGATCCGGGCCAATCGAAGCAATTGTTTCAAGTGCAAAAATCCAGTCGTCGACAACTAACTCATCACCATTGTGCCATTTAACACCTTTTTCGAAAGTAAACTTAAATACTTTGTTATCTTTCGTTTCCCATTTAGCAATATTCGGTTGTGCTTTAATATTTTCATCAAATGTAATCAATGGATCTGTATTGAAAGTTAAAATTTCATTATCAGATTGACTATCATAGAAGTTGACATCTAATATACCTTTAAATTCAGCTTCCATCGCATACGTTAAAGTGCCTCCGTCTTGCGATCCTGATTTGTTGCCTCCGTCACTAGATTTACTTGTCTTTTTGTCCCCGCCGCCACACGCAGCTAATGCAAGCGAAAGAACAAGCATTAGCACTGTTAGCTTTAGAAATGATTTTTTCATTTTTCTCCCCCTTAATAATTTTTGCTTTTGCTAATTGTAAAGAATACATGCTACTTGATGCCCCGGCCTCACCTCCTTTAAAGTCGGTTTAGCTATTGAACACTCTTCTTTTGCCATCGGACATCTCGTATGGAATGGACAACCGGATGGCGGGTTAACCGGACTTGGAACGTCACCTTTTAAAACGATGCGTTCTTTGCTTTTTCTTGGGTCAGGTTCAGGAATGGCCGATATTAAGGCTTGTGTGTACGGATGCAGCGGTTCATTGTAAATCGAATTACGGTCAGCAATCTCCACGATGTTTCCAAGATACATAACGCCAATCCGATCACTCATATGTTTGACGACACTTAAGTCATGAGCGATAAACAAATATGTTAAGCCAAAATCTTTCTGTAATTCTTTTAATAAGTTTAATACTTGGGATTGTACAGAAACGTCCAGCGCAGAAACCGGCTCATCGGCGACAATTAATTTAGGTTTCAGCGCTAATGCCCGAGCAATTCCGATCCGTTGACGCTGACCCCCGGAAAACTCATGCGCATATTTTTCATAGGCATCTTCCGGAAGTCCGACCCGATTTAACAGGTCCATAACTTCTTCTTTTAATGCTTTTTTGTTTGACTTACCAAAGTTTTTTAAAGGTTCAGAAACAATGTCACCAATCATTTGCATTGGATTGAGGGAAGCGTAAGGATCTTGGAATACCATTTGGAAATCTTTTCTTGCTTCACGCAATGCCCTGCCTTGTATATTTGTTATATCTTTACCGTCAAATATAATTTGCCCGTCTGTCGGATTGATGAGGCGCAGGATCGTTCTGCCCGTTGTAGATTTACCACAGCCTGACTCACCTACTAATCCTAAAGTCTCCCCTTTTTTTATTTCAAAAGAAACATCATCCACCGCTTTGACATTGGCAACCGTCCTTCTGAAAAATCCGCCTTTTACAGGGTAATAGGTTTTTAAATTTTTAACTTCTAAGAGAGTTTTAAAACGATTTTTATTACTGTTTATGGTCGTAAGTTTTGGTTGTGCGTTATTCATTGTACGTTCATCCCCTCCTTAGGCCTGCTCGTTTCATATAGTAAACAAGCTACCTCATGTCCTTGTTCAGTTTCAGCCAATTGTGGAGTGACAAATGAGCACTCCGGCATCGCATGTGGACAGCGCGCAGCAAATTTACATCCAACCTTGGGCATATTTTTCAACGAAGGTACGATTCCCTTAATAGACTCAAGTACTTCTCTATCTTCATCCATTTTTGGAATTGCGCCCATTAATAGCTTCGTATATGGGTGTTTCGGATTGTAGAATAAAGTATCCACATCGGTTCTCTCAACAATCTTACCGGCGTACATGACGATAACATCATCACACATTTCTGCAACAACGCCTAAATCATGGGTAATTAGAATAATCGCCATGTCATTTGCACTTTGAATTTCTTTCAGTAATTCGAGAATTTGGGCTTGTACGGTTACATCGAGTGCAGTCGTAGGTTCGTCTGCAATGAGGAGCTTAGGTTGACATGCAATCGCCATCGCGATCATGACTCGTTGCCTCATGCCCCCTGATAATTGATGCGGATATTCGTCAACAATTTTATCCGGGCGGGAGATTCCTACACCTTTCAACAATTCAATTGATTTCTGTCTTGCTTCCTTTTTGGAAATTTCCATATGATTTAACAATACTTCTTGTAATTGATAACCAATGGTAAATACGGGATTTAATGAGGTCATCGGTTCTTGGAAAATCATTGCAATGTCTTTTCCGCGAATATTATTAATCTCATTCTCTGACATTTTCACCACGTCTTTACCGTCAAATAATATTTCGCCGCTGCAAATTTCACTAATTCCTTTTGGAAGAAGCCTCATTACCGATAGTGACAACACACTTTTTCCACATCCGGATTCACCAACAATTCCGACTACTTGGCGAGGCTTGACGGTAAATGATACGTTATCTACGGCATTATAATATTCACGATCAATTTTGAAGGCTGTTTCTAAATGATTAACCTCTAATAATGGTGCTTTTTTAGATGCATGGGTTAATTTGCTCATAATACACCTCTATCTTTTTGAATGATGATTCAGTTATTTTTTTAAAAGTATAAATTTCTGGCAAGGATGCCAATTAGTTGGAAATTTAAGATTTAAGTATAAGTGCACAAGGAAAGTTTTTTTTACAGCCGATAAAGTTTTTCGGTGAACTATGCATCAATGGTCGTTTAAGAAAGTAAACGTTCGTTCATTCGTTATTGTCTGAAAAGTTAAAAAATAACATCCATACTTTGACAAGTCTTATTATCATGATCCGGGTGATTTTCTTATAGAATAAAAAAGTTTAAAAATAAGGTGGAAAGCTTGGATTAGCCTTATTGTCCGGTTCCGGGCGCCTTCTTTAGAAAAGATACGATTCACCCATTGACATCACCTCTAGTTAAAAAATTGACTGATAATACTACAGGTATTATTACTAATTTAATATGTAAATAGCATTTTTATGAATAATAGTTTTATTTAGCCAAATTCTAATTAATGAAAAAACTCTATTTTACAATATAATATTTTGGAAACATATAAATATTCTTGTTTTGATTTGTTTTTGGTAGTTAAAAAGGGATAGGAAAAATGACCGCATAAAAATAAGGGAATGATTAGCACCAAAAAAAGTTACGGGAAAATTAACGCAAGATTTACTTTTACCATATTTACCATGAGATAAAAAATTATACAAGGAGCCGACAGGAATTCGGCTTTCTTAAGTTTAGTAATCAGGCGAAAAAATTCGGCAGTAAAATAAGGGGCCTTCAACAGGAGGAAAAAATCAACCGTAGTTATTAATCAGCAAAAGTGATTGGAGAATTTTTAACTTGAAAGTTATGAAGTTCAACAGTTTTTTCTATAATTCAACAAGTCTTTTACACTATATAAATCGTGTTAACTCATAAAAAATTATAAAAAAGTATTGAATTTCATCCGGTAAATTTGTTATAGTTTTTGATATAGTCTTTTACCTAAAATCAAAGGGGAGTAGTTTTTACAATAAAGCCGTCATTACATGGGTGGACCCCATCGGTTTTATTGGCAACCTTGCGTTGTTAACAAGACCTTTGAATTATGAAATTTACTCATAATTCAAAGGTCTTGTTCGTTTATCATAATTAAATCACTTGGAGGTAGAAAATGGATTTATCACTGTTTTTACAGTATGGCTCAGTTGTATTAATATTAGTAGTATTGGAAGGCTTGTTATCAGCTGATAATGCTCTAGTATTAGCAGTAATGGCAAAAAGTCTGCCTAAAGAGCAACAGAAAAAAGCTCTAAATATCGGTTTAGCATTCGCATTCGCTTTCCGGATTGGTGCGATTTTTATCATTTCATTTTTATTTAATGTATGGCAAGTCCAAGCAGCTGGTGCAGCCTACTTGATTTTTTTAGCGATTAAACATTTTATCAAAAATGACCATAAGGAGAAAAAGGTAAAAGAAAAGAGTTTCAAAGGTGTTGTCACTCAAATCGCTTTTGCTGATATCGCATTTGCCATTGACTCTATTTTGGCGGCCGTTGCATTAGTAATTGCCCTTCCAGCGACAAGTTTCGGTCATATTGGTGGAATAGATACAGCGCAATTTATTGTCATCGTATTGGGTGCACTTGCCGGTCTAATCATTATTCGGTTTGCATCAGCTTTATTTATCAGATTACTGACCGAGCGTCCCAGTCTGGAATCAGCAGCGATGTTAATTGTGGGATGGGTCGGTGTCAAATTGGCGGTTCATACATTAGCCCATGATGCGGTTCATCTCATTCCTCATTCATTTGTTGAAGGACCAATTTGGAACTCGATTTTCTGGGTTGTCATGATTTCGCTTGCTGTCGGCGGTTGGTTTTATTCGGGATCAAAACAAAAAGAAACTCCACTCCATAATGAAACAACTGCTAATATAACGGAAAAAGAGAAACATAGTATATAAAAGTTAATGTCCCTTATTGTTTTCATTAAAAACAATAAGGGACCAATTCTTGAGATAATATGGATACCGCTGTAAACCGTCCTCGGTTCTAGTTATGGATTTAAATCATACTTCTTCCCTTTTATTAAATAAGCAGCACTTTCAGCAATGTTCGTAATATGATCAGCCGTTCTCTCAAGGTGGCGGTTAACTAGGATTAATTGCACAAGCTGGTTTGTCTCTTCAGGATGTTCACTTAAATAAGCGCTAAGTTTTTTATAATTGGCATCACTAAGGTCGTCAATTTGATCATCCATATCCCCTACTTCTTTGGCAAGGCTGATATTTTCCTCAAAAAACGCTTGTAACGATTTCTCCAACATGCTGATACATCTATTCTTCATAGATTCAAGATCTGTTAAATGAATGAGCGAATGAACATTTCCAATCTGGATGGTTGACTTTGCAATATTCACCCCAAAGTCAGCAACACGTTCTACATCTGTAAGAATTTTTATCGCGCCGATAATCTTTCGTATATCTCTGGCCACCGGTTGCTCTTTAACAATTAACCATATCGCCAATTGGTCAATTTCATTTTGCATATCATCAATCTCATCATCATCTTCAATAACCCTTAAAGCCAGCTCAATATCTTGATTTTGAAGCGCAATAAATGACTTTTCTATTAACGTGCCTGTCAGTTCCCCCATCTCCATCATTTTTTCTTGCAGTTCCTGTAAACTACTATCAAAACTCTCCCGAACAACCATTTGAAACCTCCTCGATTCTTTTTTGCCCTTTTTCAATGACCTCTAATTTTGCGGATGTTTTGCTCACGAGACACGTTCTCACGCTGTAAGACAGGATCATCCAAACCGACCAGTTACATAATCTTCTGTTCTTTGGTCACTTGGCATGGAAAAGATTTTGCTTGTCTCATCAAATTCGATAATCTCACCATTTAAGAAGAAGGCTGTTTTATCGGATACCCGTGCCGCCTGTTGCATGTTGTGCGTTACAATGACAATCGTATAGTCCTTTTTCATTGCCGCGATCAATTCTTCAATCTTCAAAGTTGAAATCGGATCTAATGCGGAGGTTGGTTCATCCATTAAAATCACATCCGGCTTCATCGCGATTGCCCGGGCAATACAAACTCTTTGTTGCTGACCACCCGAAAGTCCGAGAGCGGAAGATTTTAACCGATCCTTTACCTCATCCCAAATCGCTGCACCACGAAGACTGTTTTCAACTATTTCATTTAAAACAGCCTTATTTTTAATCCCTTGCATTCGTGGACCATATGCGACATTATCATAAATACTCATTGGAAACAGATTCGGCTTTTGAAAGACCATACCAACCTTCGTGCGCAATTTAATAACATCATTGGATTCATATATGTTTTCATCATCGATAATAATTTCGCCGCTAATTTTTACTCCTTCAATCAAGTCATTCATCCGGTTTAACGTTCGCAAAAACGTTGACTTCCCGCATCCGGATGGACCGATTAATGCCGTTACTTCTTTTTCTTTAATATCAATTGATACATCAAAAAGAGCCTGTTTTTCACCATAAAATAAATTCAAATTCTCTACATGAATTTTTGTTTTCGTTTCAGGTGTTTCTGTTACGGTTGACTTTTCATCTTTTACCATTTTTGGTTCCAGTGTTGTTGTATACATACCCCAGTCTCCTTTTTTAATATTCGGCTTTATTCAATTTTTTTGAGATCCATGTGGCGGAAAAATTAAGTATTAAAATAATCGCAATAAGAATAATGCCAATTGCGGCTGCGAGTTCAATATCTCCGGCTTCCTGTGTGACTAAATATGAATGGACAGTAAGCGTCCGTGCTGATGAAAAAATACTTTCAGGCATGGCAGCTACCGTTCCAGCTGTTAAAAAGATGGCGGCAGATTCACCGATTATCCGTCCCATGGAAAGAATAATTCCCGATAAAATTCCCGGCATAGCACTCGGCAAAATTACTTTATATAAAGTTTGCAGTTTTGTTGTTCCTAAAGCTAACGAACCTTCCCGATAGCTTTGCGGCACCGTCTTTAACGATTCTTCTGTCGTCCGGATAATGACCGGTAAAATAATTATCGTTAATGTCAAGGACGCTGCAATAATGGACATTCCTAATTTTAAAGTCGTTACAAAAAACACCGCCCCAAACAAACCATATATAATTGATGGAATTCCAGTTAAGCTCTCGGTCGCAAAACGAATGATTCTGACCATTCTTCCTTGTTTGGCATATTCTTGCAAATAAACAGCTGCGAGTATGCCAATCGGGGTCGCGATAAGTAAGGAAATGACAATTGTGTATATCGTTGTCACCACCATTGGCCAAATTCCGCCCCCGCCTGATGGGGAATAATCACCAAAAATAAAATCAAAGCTGATAAGTCCAATTCCTTTGTAAAAAATAAAGCCAACAATGGTTACGAGTACTGCAACTGTAAGGAAAGCGGCAAACCATAATAGCCCCAGTAAAATAAGATCCTTAAGCTTTCTCAAACTTAATTACCACCTTTCGAACTGATTCTTGCCAGCACAAAATTTAATAATAAAATAAAGGAGAATAAGACGATCCCGGTGGCAAACAACATTTCTTGATGGGTTCCAAAGGCATAACCCATTTCTAATGCGATATTCGTTGTTAAAGGCCGGATACTGTCAGTCAAGCTGGTTGGGATAATCAAACTGTTTCCAGCCACTAAAATTACTGCCATTGTCTCACCAATTGCTCTTCCCATTCCTAAAACAACGGCCGTCATAATACCTGATTTTGCTGATGGTACAACAACTTTAAAAATTGTCCCAATCTGGGAAGCACCTAAAGCCAATGAACCTTCCCGGTATGATTTTGGAACAGCCCGGATAGCTGTTTCCGCAACAGTAACAACGGTCGGCAACATCATGATGGCTAAAACGAGAATAACGGCGATTAAACTCTGTCCTTTTATTAAACCGAGCTGATTTTGCAAAAAAGGAACGATAACGGCCAGCCCAAAAACGCCGTATAAAACAGATGGAATACCCGCCAACAGTTGTACGGCCGGCGAAATTATTTTTGCGATACTTTTCGGAGCAATCTCTGCCAAAAAAATCGCGGTAAATAAACCGACCGGAACCCCAATGATAAGGGCACCAATTGTAGCGTAAATGGAAGCAACGATCATAGGAAAAATGCCAAATTGATTTTCACTTGGAACCCAATCGTTGCCGAACAAAAAATCAACGATACTATATCCTTCCCCAATAAACGGCTTGGACCCTTTAAAAAACACAAATCCAATAATAAGTAAAAGGCTAATAACAGAAAGAAGTGCACAAAACAGGAAAACTTTCCCTGATAGTTTCTCCATAAAATACTTTCTTTTATTTGATTTTTCTCTTTTTACAGGTAAGGTTGACATTGTTTACTCCTCCGTGGTTGCTAGTACAAATGTTGCTTTATCTTTTGGTTACATTTTTACAGGGATCGCTCCTGTTTCCCTAACAATTTTTTGACCTTCCGAGCTTAATATAAAATCGATAAATTTTTTCCCTTCATCGGAAAGATTTTCCTCTTTATGAACAAATAAAAATGGACGGGACAGACTGTATTTTTGCCGGAGAACATTTTCTGCTGTTGCCTCGACACCATTAATACTTACTGTGTTTATCGATTCATCAATATATTCAAATGAAATAAATCCAACTGCATGTTTGTTTGTTGCAACGGTTGTTTTAATATTTCCGTTTCCGCTGGCAATAATGGAATTTCTAACCAATTCTCCGGATGAATAACCGACAATTTCTTGGAAAGCGTCACGGGAGCCTGAGCCATCTTCACGGGAAACAACAACAATTTCCAGATCATCTCCTCCAACTTCTTTCCAGTTGGTAATTTTTCCTGTAAAAATATCCTTTACTTGTGCTAATGTTAAATTTTTAACATGATTACTTGGATGGGTGACAACAACTATTCCGTCATAAGCAATCACCGTTTCCTGTAAACTCGCCTTCTCTTCCTCCTTTAAATCGCGGGAAGACATACCGATTTCCGAAACACCATTTACGGCATTGGTAATTCCTGCAGATGAGCCAATCTGGTTAATTTCTATATTTACATTGTTCTTCTCTTTATATTTTTCAGCTAATTTCTCTGCTAGTGGTCCGACTGAAGTAGAACCGGAAATGGAAATTGTAGCAGCATTTCCATTTGTTGTTCCTGATTTTTCTTCATTTTTTCCACAAGCGAATAATATAATTGTTAAAACTAGGGTAATAAGAACCATTCCTTTTCTTTTATCTATCATTTGAAAACCCCCAAGATGCACAAATTGCACAATGCTCATTTATATTCTCTCTAATTTAGAGAATAATTATGTTTTGTAAATGAGCTATTAAGTGAATGTAAAGGTTTTGTAAATTTTATTAATAGATTTGTTTGGAGTGAACAGCTATCGGCAATAATATCCCCGGAACTGTCCGGATTGATAAAGTATTTTAAATTATGTCTTGATGATTAGTTACCCAAGAAAATCCCTGTTATATTACGCAAGATTTGCATGAACAGAATGTCTAACAAAACGGCTCCATGGAGCATTTCGAGTGGAAAAATATGTAAAATGTCCCATAGAACGGCTCTATGGAACAAAATTAGAAGAAATACAAATCGAAATGTCCCATAGGATTGACCGAATCACATTCTATGGGACAAAATCGTCGGAAATTGGGGCTGAACTGTCCCATAGAACGGCTCTATGGAACAAATTTGCTATTCAAATTGGATGATTTTGGTATGTACTGATTATTTTTAATTCGGGTCGTTAAACATTCCTTATAAGTCAATCATTTATGTTCTTTATAACTTTTAAAGAAAAATTGAAAACAGTCATATAATGTTTCCCCTATATAATCAGGTAATCCGGCTGTATAGGAATTCATATAAATTGCTTGGTTTTCTATCCCTTTTTGTTCCGGATTCGGAATCGTTAAACTGCGAATATCGTCCAATATCGCCACACTGGCCCAATATTTTTCCGGATTGGCCTTCCGCATATAAGCAAACCGACCACACTCGGCACTAAGTCCGCTATCTTCCGGAATAGTAAAATGACTTAACATAAATTGGCATTGTTCTAGTTGCTGATTATCACCGTCTGCAATCATCGCATTCGTAATTAAATGATTTGCATCTTTTTTGTTAATCTCATCATTATGTTGCGGCAAATAATAATCTAAGTGAACCGCTTCACACAAATCCGCCAGCAATTCTAATCCTAGTCGGCCAAAATCATTAAACATCTGACCGCTGCCAAGATACACCTTTGCTTCATGGTGGAAATCAAAATCGTTAACTAAATCTTTAATACGGTGCTTTTCCATAAATTGAGAGAGCATTTGTTGAAAATGATTGAGTTGAATCGACTTTGTCTTCATGGAACTTCTCCTTTTCTTCCTACATTATGTAAAAATCAAAAGTCAATAAATATAGTAACACAATCATCTAGGAAAAAAGTAAATTTTATTTTATTATTCCTTTTTGTCTTTTTTATTTTCAAATGCTTCTTCAATAATAAAGAATACAATCACAACAACAATTTCAGTCATTAGTGGAATGGTTATCGATTCCATTACATCATCTACTGTATGGAGAGCAATCCAGGAAAAGAGACAGTCCAAAATCATCCGGGTAACAAATAATTTAAATTTGTTTGTTATATATGTTGATAGTAAACCAAAAAGCAGAATCGATAGGAAATCTAGAATAAGAGCGACTATAAAATATACAACTGCAAAAAGAATTAGTGACTGAATCGATTCATAATGAACGCCAAAGATGTGAAATAGTCCGGCAAAGCCAAAAAAGAAAATTCCAATTATAAAGGAAAGTGCCAAGACTACAAGAAGGATCAATGATACAATAACTAAAATCTTTTCAAAAGGCTTCAAATCAGAAAAAGAGTCGTTTTCTTTATGTTTATTCATTTATACTATCCCTTCTGTTGTCGTATTATCGTTCTTCACATTGTTCTTCCAAATCGTCTGATCGTTCGTTTAAAACTCGGTCCGCACAATATAATATAACCTTATTAGTTGATATTTTTTAAGGAAAAATACGGTTCATCGGAAGCTAACTAATTTAAAAGTTTTAAATAATTTTATCCTCTCCCTTTATAAAAATCATTGTTTATGTTTATATCAATAAAATACGAATTGAATATAAGTTGGTTTCAATTTTCCCATAAATTTATTCGTTTTTTATAACCGAGGTTGGATAAAAACCTGGAATAGAGGGTGTGAGTTGCTTTATAATTTGACGATATCATATTATTCAGGCGAGCGTTCCGTTTTCGCTGGGAGCATAATCCAGAGAGGGACAAATAATTTCTCTTAAATTTGCTTTGATTGAGTTTTCATTTATATGCAAATTCACCTTCCTTTAAAAAGTAATGCATTTCCCTTACAATTGAACTGGAAAGATTTTTCAAAAATGCAAGATGGGGGAAAAATATATGGACAAGCATGAATATATGGCTTTGGACGGGATTGGTCTTGCCCAATTGGTGAAACGAAAGGAAGTATCACCTAAAGAATTAGTTGAAGCCGCCTTTAAACGGTTAGAGGAAGTTAATCCAACGCTAAACGCGGTCATTCGTACACGGAAAGAAAAAGTATTTCAAGAAATAGCTGAACTCCGGATTGGCGAGCAAGAATTTGCCGGGGTTCCGATTGTGTTAAAAGATATATCTCAAGCTGTTAAAGGTGAGCCGTTAACATCCGGTTCCAAACTGTTTCTTGATAATATCGCCAAACGCGACTCCAATTTTGTTGCACGGCTCCGGAAAGCCGGGTTCCTTTTTATCGGTCACACAAACACGCCGGAATTTGGTTTAAAAAATATTACCGAACCGGAAGTCCACGGTCCAACACGGAATCCATGGAATACCGAATATTCTCCAGGAGGATCGAGTGGTGGTTCGGCTGCCAGTATCGCTTCAGGGATTGTTCCGATTGCCGGCGCAAGTGATGGCGGCGGTTCAATTCGGATTCCCGCTTCCTTTACAGGGCTATTCGGTTTAAAACCGACAAGGGGAAGAACTCCGGTTGGACCCGGTGTCGGCCGGCAATGGCAAGGGGCCTCGATTGATTTTGCCTTAACAAAATCTGTTCGAGATAGTGCCGCCCTTCTAGATCTTTTGCAAACAGTACAACCGGAAGCCGCCTACCAAACACCGTTATTCCCCGGCAAGTTTAAGGACGTTGTTGAAAAGCCGGAAAAGCGAAAATTCCGGATTGCGTTCACAACGGAGTCACCTGTTGGAACCCCTGTTAGTGAGGAGGCACGTCTAGCCGTGTATAAAACTATCAAATGGCTGGAAGAACAAGGTCATGAAGTAGAAGAAAAAGCAAATAATGTTGATGGAATCCGCTTAATAAAAAATTATTACATCATGAATTGTGGTGAAATGGCCGGAATGGTAGCGTCAATCGAGGAGGAGGCACTCGGAAGGCCAATTACTGCGGCGGATATGGAAATTGTTGCCTGGGTTTTGACCGTCGCAGGAAAATCGGTGACTGCAGCTGATTATACAAGAAGCCTTGATGAATGGGATGTGGCCGCAGCACAAATGGCTGAGTTTCATCGTACATATGATCTTTATTTAACCCCCGCCACAGCAAGCGCAGCACCGAAAGTAGGCGAACTCACCCAGACAGAAAAAGAAATTGCCGAACTAATGAAAGTTGGTGAGCTGACTAAGGTCGAACAGCAAAAACTTGTCTATGATATGTTCGAAGCCAGTCTTACTTACACCCCATTCACTCAACTGGCGAATCTAACCGGACAACCGGCAATTAGTGTTCCGGTTCATTTAACTGCTGCCGGACTTCCCCTCGGTGTCCAGTTCATGGCACCAAAAGGAAAAGAAGACTGGCTCCTGCAACTTGCCGCACAAATAGAACAGTCTGAACTATGGATAGGGATGAAAGGGAATCCGTTGCTTTAAAACCCCGAGGAGGGTCTGCTGCTTCAAATTTGAATGACAGACCCTCCAAATCTTTTAGTAAAGTGAACTAACTTTTATCAACCTTATATTTTCCACAAATAAATACATGATTACACACGGACATTTTTCAACTTCAAGCCAATCGCCCATCTCCACCCAAAAACTAGGGCCACCGCCAAGACAATCATATATAAATATATTCCAAACGGAAGATATAAGCTTAAATAATGCAAACCAAAGAACGGTAAAATGATGAGCATGAGGCCAAAAATATACCAAGAATCACTTTCTTTCGCTGCCTCAAATGGTTCTGAAAACGGCATGGTAATTTTTCTGAACAAAAAGCAAATTAAGGTGTACAGACACGATGTTAAAAAGACAATGACCAAATCCGGTATAATACGAACGCCAAATATAGCGGCAAAAATCACGCTTAACAGGACATAGATAGGAACGTACAACCTGACCAGAAACGCCTTTAATGTCCCGCTAATGATCATTTCCATATTTTGAACTGGAATCACTTGAAAAATCCAGGCTCCTTTATATTTGCCGGAAAAACTTAGCAATAGTACAACAGACGGAATGACAATCATCGCAAAATAGATGGAAAGATACAAGTTGCTTGCAGCTGTTTCGGCAAAAGGTTGCGAGGCGATTTGGTTAAAAAATAGGATAAATGGAATAACAATTGAAAACCCAAGCGATGGGTAGACTCTTAACTTAAAATCGCGTTCCGTTTTCATCATGATGCCGGCAAAGCAAAAAGACGCGCGTTCCGTTTGGTCTCGGCAAATCAGTTTCAGCAAACTTTTTCCAATTTTTCCTCGTTTCTTTTCTTTTTGCGCTTGAAGTGCTGACAGTTTTTCCAAGCTTTTTTCAAATGAAGGTATCAACCGAAGATAAAGGAGAAAGGAAGCAATTGGGATCAGTACAGCAAAAACACTGAGAACAACCATTGTCGGACTGAACACGTGATTTAAAAACATTTCATAAGGTGCTGCAAACCAGATTGGCGGAATAAAAAGATGCCACCATTTTGGAATAAAAACAATATCAAGATTAACAAGCTCAAATGAACGCACAACAACTTGATAGCCCACCATAATCGAGAGCGAAAGTATTATTTGTACATAGTTAATTATATCCTTTAGTTTCTCACCGTCGAAAAACTTTAAAATTGCCATATAGATCAGCGCCGTGATGACAACAATAAACATATTTAGTAAAATTAATTCAATAACAGTAATAAGGAAAAAGATCGCGCCGTGCCGAAATAAACCGGCCAGCACCGGAATCCCGACAAGTGCAGCAGTTAATAACAGCAAATAAAACATAACATGAACATTTTTCGCCATATTAATTGTTTTTCGGTCAATTGGTCTTGTATATAAAATATTTTTATCGCGAATATCCAAAAGCACCGTTGAAAAATCCGATACCATCGTCGTCATCACCATAAACATGATGATCCCAAAAATCAAACTCATTTGAAATAAATAATTCCCGCCTAAAAAAATAAACGGCAGCAAAAATAAACTCATCAATAAGTAGACCCATAACGATTTGATGAATCCATTGCTTTCTTTTTTCACGGTCCCGTCTTTTTTCTTATTTTGGTTGAAGATCGTTGGGACTCTACGCTCATCCATAATCATCTTCACTTGTAAAATTTTCCTCATTACCGAATAATTAACACCCATGCGGTCAAAAAACCATTGCAACTTGTCCAACACTTTTAATCTTTTAAAATCTCTCGTCTCCATTATTACACCTCTTGAACGAGCGAAACGAATCTTCTTCCAATTTCTTCATGGTTATGAAACCCGGTTAATTGATTGAAAATTTCTTCCAGTGTTCCGCCCTGTTTCTTTTGTAACTCGGCAAAAGATCCATCTGCAACAATCTGTCCGTCATTCAGCAAAACAATACGACTGCTGATTTTTTCAACGACATCCATAATATGAGATGAATAAAAAATCGTTTTTCCCTGTGCAGCCAGTTCAGCCAATATTTCCTTAAAGACCATAACACTATTCGCATCTAACCCGTTAATCGGTTCATCCAGAAAAAGCAGCTCCGGATTATGAAGAAGGCTTGAAATAATCAGCAGCTTTTGCCTCATCCCTTTTGAGTAGGAAGCAATTCTCGTATGAAAAACCTCGCCAATGCCAAACAGATCCATTAATCCTTTGGCCTTATATTCGACTAAGTCATGGTTTAGCCCATATAGCTCGCCAACAAATGTTAAATACTCATAACCTGTTAAATTATCATAAACATCGGCCATCTCGGGTACATACCCAATTTTTTTCTTATAGCTAATATCACCATTAGAAATATCACGGCCAAATATTTTTATTTCTCCAGAATAATCCCCTTCCAAACCGAGCAAAATCTTGACCGTCGTACTCTTCCCCGCACCGTTTGGACCGATATATCCGATAATTTGCCCACGGTAAACGTCCAGATCCACCCCTTTCAAAACTTCCTTCTCTCCAAAATTTTTACGCAAATTACGAATTGATAAGACTTCCTCACTCATGAATATCACCTGCTTTTCTTAACTTTATAATTATTTTCGGGATAAGGAAAATAGGCCTTGTCCGTTTATTTTTCATATTATTTGTCGATTTCCTCCGATTAACATATAATTTTGGAAAGCCCTCCTTGTGGCAAAGGAAGCGGAATTTGAAAATTTACATGGCCTCCCTATAATTGGAAACCTCATGAGTTTGAAATCTCCTTACTTATTTCCTGTATAAAACATATCCTTTAGTTTATTTTGGATTAGTACTCTAATCATAACATTGGATTAGTACTCTAATCATAACAAATAATCAGTGTTTATGCGGCTTTTTTATTGCTATTTTTATTTTTAACCACAAATATTTTTAGGTACGAAACTAAGAGTATATTATAATAAATATATCTAGTTTTTTATGAGGAGATTTATTATGAAAAAGAAAATTAAAGTAGTTGCAGGCGTTATAGAAAATGACCAAGGTGAGATTCTTTGTGCATTAAGGTCACCGAAAATGTCAATTTCAAATCATTGGGAATTTCCCGGTGGCAAGGTCGAAGCGGATGAGGATGTTTTTACGGCACTAAAGCGAGAAATAGAAGAAGAATTTAAATGTAAAATTGAGACTTTTGATATTCATAATGAAAACATTCATGAATACGAAACTTTTATTATTCATTTAATTGCAATAAAGGCAAAAATTATTGAAGGAAATCCTGTACCAGTTGAACATTCAAAATTCATTTGGCTAAAAAAGGAAAATCTAAATTCACTTGTTTGGGCACCCGCAGATATCCCAGCAGTAAAATTATTAATGAATGAAAAGTAGTCTTCTCAAATACGAGAAGACTATACCATTTGTGTAAATTCAGTATATAGATTGGCAGGAATTTCATGCTCCAGTTCAAGTTTTACTGTAATTGGCTTTTCTCCTTCATAATGAACCGTATTCCCCTTACCAATGTAAATATACGGTTCTGTTTTTCCATCTATTTCCCGATATTTCCGAGCAAATAAATGAAGATGGATACCCCGCACTTGATTGAAAATAATACTTTGCCCTCTTTCAGAAGATTGTGCCGTGCTATTTGGGGTTTGCCATTGAAAATACCGCCTATCAATAAATTTATCTTTGTAATTAATACTTTCTTTAATATTAGCTTCTTTATGCAAATCAATAAAAAGAAAATATTCATTTCCATTTGTTAAGAGACCGGATCCTCTAAACGAACTGTGTACTTTGCGATAATTTGATAAAAGGGCGACATCCATCATTTGATATTGTTCATATAATTTGAAATGAGGTACACCATAATAATCCCGTTTGAATTCCTTCTCATATCTAAATATGCCATAATGAATGACATCTTTTATATATTTACGATATTGGTCATGTTGAAGGACAAGATAAAACATTTCTGTTCTTGACACTTTACCATTTTTAATTTCAAGAAGTTTGGCACCCCGATTAATTTGTCCTCTATCACAATAATCCTGGTTCAACACTTCAAAAGCATGGCGAATACTATCGTCATCAACCTTTTCAACGTGTTTTAAAATCTCGCTTTTTGCCTCTTTCATCGTAATTTCATGTTGCTCAAGCAAAATTTTAAGAATAACAAACTCATAGATTCGCTTTAAAGGTAGTCTTGCTGACAAATCTTTTAAAGTTCTTTCAAAGGCATCATTCAGTAATAATTTTTTGATTCCTTCTTTCTTCTCAGTTTTTGCAAGGAAGTGTAAATAGGTCTTTTCTCGATTAATAAATTTTACTGGATCGGGTGCGCCATCATATTTTAAATAATCCATTAAAAGATAAGGAATTTTCCTTTGATTCATTTTTTTAAATTCAAAATACTCCTCACGTAAATATTTTAATGAATTAAAATTTTCCCGATCAATTTGTTCGAGAATGCGTTCTTTCGATATTTCATCCATTTGAATATGAGTTGCACCCGGCATATTGGCAAATCCTGTAGACACTGCCACTTTTAAGCTTTCTTTATCGTAATAACGACTTCCATTCAAAGCTATTGCAATTAAGAAAACCTTTGAGTGATTGCCAATAAAATCAAGAACCGTCAAAAATGACTTACTTTCATGCTTTCTTAATCCCCTACCTAACTGCTGAATAAAAACAATAGGAGAACTTGTCGGCCGTAACATGAGGACGGTATTAATTGAGGGAATGTCCACTCCTTCGTTAAAAATATCTACAGAAAAAATAACTTGAAGTTCATCCTTATCATCTTCTAATCGATTAATAAAATAAGTTCTTTCATCAGGGGAATGTTCACCATGTAAATAGACACTAGGATAACCTCGCTTAGTAAACTCATCAGCCATATACTTTGCATGTTCGATACTTGCGCAAAACCCTAAACATTTTCGTTTGTCCCCATCATGACTATAAAAATTCATTCTTTCAATAATGAAATCTACCCGTTTATTTACATTTAACCGCTTTGTTATTTCGGCAATATCGTCAATATCCACATCACTTAAATCTATCCCCTCAATATCTGTAATTCCAAAATAATGGAAAGGGATAATTAAATTTTCTTCTAAAGCCTCATGTAATCGAACTTCAATAGCCACATTATTATTAAATAGTTCAAACACATTCATATTGTCACTACGTTCAGGTGTTGCGGTCATCCCTAGCATAAATTTTGGGATGAAATAATTCATAACAATTTGATAACTGGGACTTGTTGTGTGATGAGCCTCATCGTAAATAATATATTCGAACTCTTCTTTTCCAAATTCGTGATAACATCTAGAAAGAGTTTGAATCGTTGAAAAAATATAATCAGCATTCTTGTCTTTTGTATTTCCTGTTAACAATCCAAAAGTAATATTTTCATTGGGTAATAAAAATTTGAATGTCTCCAGCGCTTTCTTTAAAATTTCTTCCCTATGAACGACAAATAGTAGTTTTTTAGGCTTATAATTTTTCACATCAAAAGCTGACATATATGTTTTTCCTGTTCCAGTCGCAGCAATAACCAACGCTTTCGATTCTCCATAATTTCTCAATCGCTCAAGGCTTTCAATCGCCCTTTTTTGCATTCGATTGGGAACAATATAATTTCTTTCAAATGTTAATTGAGACATTGGCCTTGACTTGTTTATTGTCTTTAGGAAGTTTTGATATTCGTTTAAAAATTCATCAGTTGCTTCTTCACTTATTTTCCACAAATAGTTATATTCTTTTAAAACTTCTTTTATAAAATTCGATTCATTTTTGGAGACAATTTCAACATTCCACTCAATATTACTTTTTAATGCACTTTGCGTAATATTTGCGGATCCAATGATTATTTTAAATGTATCTTGATATTCAAAAATGTAAACTTTTGTATGAAACCCTTTTTCATCAAAATTATGAAATACCTTTAAGTCTATATTATTAAAGGTACGAATTTTCTCTAGCGCCTTGACCTCGGTGAAATTTAAATATGTAGAAGTAATTATTTTTCCTTTTATCTCTCTATACTCCGCTTCTTTTAAGGAATCTAAAAGTAACTGAAGACCACTGAAATTAATAAAGGCCACACTAAAATAGAAAGATTCACACTCATTTAATGATTTGATTAATTCATTTAATAAATTGCCATTATTAGAATTTACAATTAACCGTTTATCTGTTTCCATTTTAAAACCCCTACAAAGTTATTCAATTATTTTTATTTGATCATCATTTACATTTCCCAATAAATCACAATAAACAATTGTTATATATAATATTAGTGTAATCACTTTCTTGTTGTCGTTCCATACTTTTTTCCAAACATCTGTTACTTCCATTATAATTGAATTTGGCAAATACTAAAGCCATATTTCATTATTCATTTATGAAAACTTAAGCAAAATTTCATAATTTATATATATTTTGACTCACAGATGCAATATTTTGTTCAAATGAAACAGATTAAAATTATATTTAAGAAGCTATGGTGTAAATATTTACATAAACAGAAATTAATTGAAACATTTGTTTGGTTATGATATAATATTTTTGAAAATTCGAATCACGATTATGTTAATATTATACTCTGTAGCGTTTATGTAAAGTTGCCAAAAGAAAAAAAAGACGGATTAACGATTTAAAAATGCTGTTTGAAGGAATTATCATTGGAGGCGGTTCAATATTGCGGGGAAATTTTAAGTCTATTAAAATCATTTACTGATGAAGATTTCATGAAAGCACATGAAGATGCAGACGGAAATCTATTTACTATACATCAATATGTTAACGATTTTATTTGGCATGATCAACATCATATTGGACAGATGAAAAATTTTATGAGCAATTAGTATAAGACGGTGCCTGACTGGAGCAGGCAAAGGATTAAGGTGATTAGTAAATTTTTTACATAGTGGGAATCTCAATATCGAAGGGGAATCAAATTGCATAAAAAACAAATGTTTTTGACCCGTTTTACTCATCACCCGCGATTCACTTTTTTGATTGCTGTGGTGATTACCATCTTATTAGGACTAGCATCGAGGAAGTACAGTCAGATGCTCCCATTATTTATTGCAGAAAATGCCGGGGATACAATTTGGGCTGGGATGGTGTATTTCGGTTTTCGGTTCCTATTCGTGGGAAGGAGCCGGTTAACAGCTATTATTCTTAGTTTTTTGTTTAGCTATACTATCGAATTTAGTCAACTGTATCAAGCAGTTTGGGTTAATCAGATTCGGGGGACTGTACTGGGCTCATTAATTTTAGGGAAAGGATTTCTTGTTGTGGATTTGTTTCGATATACGGTAGGGATCATTACTGCAGCTCTTGTAGATAGGGTCTGTCTCAACTGTTTCATGTAAGAAGTGGCTAAGGAACTTTGATGAGCGCAGGAGTTATAAGTGCGGTCTTCCTCAACTATTTACATGTACGAAGGGACAGACACCTTTAGCCGGGTCTAGCTTGTACCGTGGGTCAGACCCGTTCCCAAAATCGCCTCTCTGCAATGACAGCAATAAATTCATCTTTAAAGTTCGGATTATTTTTAGCAAATACAACGCCTAATAAATTATTTTCTCCCGATACCGGAAGATATTTCTCAGCATTCGTTGCAACTCCGATTGGTTTATAATGTTTATATACTTCTATGGAAAAATTCATCATCTCTTGGTTGAATTTCTTTTCTCGTTTCGAACTTCCTCCAACAACATAAAGTGCATCATATAAATTCGGATTTGTTGTTAAAAAAGTTTGGCTGACAGTGATTTTTGTTCCGTCAACTCCAGTTATTGTTCCTAGCTTTTCACTAATAAAATCTATAAAGATGCCGTGTTTCTTGAGTGCATGAATGACATCCCCTACTTCTTCATCGTCAAAATTATGACCTATCAAAATGCCAACTCTTAATGTTATTGGATATTTCGTTGCATTTGCTATACTTAAGGATGGGAAATAAGATGTGACTGAAACTTGGTTACCTCCGCTTGGTGGCTCGACTCCTACATAATCAGCTATCATGGTGGCCATTCCTGCATCCACATGGCTAAGCATTTGTATAGCTTTCTCACGAATTGAGTGACTTTGAACTTTACTGAGTTGAAAACAAAGTGCTTGAATCAAATGCTGTTTTTCAATAAACGATAAACTATTCCAGAAAATTTTTGGCTGAGAAAAGTAATCTTTAAATGAATCAGGGACAGCTTTAACTTTATAGCCCTCGACCTTCTCCGGATAATGCGTATAGCCGCCTTCGCTTGGATGAGATGGAACTGGAAAATTATTGGCCAGAGAATTTTTCTGGTAATTTACTCTGTCAACAGAAATGAAATGCTTCATATATCCCCTTTGCATATAATTATGAACCAGGCAAACCGAACGATTAATCGGGATTTCATTAAAGTTTGGGCTACCCAGTCGATGCATTTGTGTGTCCCTATAGGCAAATAATCTTCCTTGTAAAATCGGATCATCTGAAAAATCTATTCCCGGAATGACATTGGCCGGATTAAATGCCACTTGTTCTACTTCTGAAAAATAATTATCTACATTCCGATTTAAAGTCATTTTACCAATAACGTCTACAGGGACAACCTCTTCCGGCCATAGCTTTGTCGGATCTAAAATATCGAAATCAAATTCAGCCGAATCCCCTTCTTCAAGTATCTGCACACCTAGTTCATATTCAGGGAATGCGCCGTATTCAATCGCATCCCACAAATCCCTGCGATGATAGTCGGGATCAATACCGGCAATGATTTGTGCTTCATCTAACAATAAAGAATGGACACCAAGGACAGGTTTCCATTGAAATCTGACATATGTTGATTTCCCACTTTCATTTACAAAACGAAATGTATTTATACTAAACCCCTGCATCATTCGCCAACTTCTTGGAGCCGTTCGATCTGACATTGCCCACATAACGAAATGAGTTGATTCCGGATTGTTCACAACAAAATCCCAAAAATTATCATGTGCAGAGGATGCTTGCGGGATATCATTATGGGGCTCTGGGTTCAGTGCATGAATCGCATCCGCAAACTTATAGGCATCGTGGAGTATGAAGACCGGTACCGAAAACATTAGTAAATCATAATTCCCATCTTCCGTATAAAACTTAGTTGAAAACCCACGTGGCCCTAGTGTTGTATCACTTGACCCTTTATTTCCTTGCAAATTTGAAAACCGGACAAAAACAGGCGTCTTTGCCCCACGTTCTTGAAGAAAACAAGCTTTTGTATATTGCTGCATTGATTTATAACATTCAAACTCGCCATGCGCCCCAAACCCTCTTGCCTGTACAACTCGCTCAGGTATCCTTTCATGGTCGAAATGCATTTGTTTTTCAAAGAAATGGATATCCTCCATTAAATTTGGACCACGAACTCCTGCTTTTAATGTATATTCATTGTTGGAGATCTTTACCCCTTCATTAGACGTTAGCCTCTTTCCTTTATTGGTAACACGGAACTGATTGAGTTGATCTGTTTTACGATTCCCACTCAACTTCTTGAAGTTCTTTGAATCACCCATGGAATCCCCCTCATATTAGTAAATTTCCATTCTCTAAGTATACGTATGCCAATAGGGAAGTCCAATATTCACTTCAGTCCCTCCATTACCACTCCGCAGTTCTCACTTATCAGCCCTTCAAAGATAGCTTCGATAAATGCAACTACCGGGGCAAACAAACATATAAAGACCCGACTTCACAAAACAGAAGCCGGGATAAAACAGGTACATATCAGAGAGAGCAAATCCGATAGTATTTTTCTCAATGTTGTTCTCAAAAGATAATAACCAATAACCCTTCCATCCTTATCACACGAATACCTGACGTTGTTCTCAAAAGATATTTAACTATAAACCAATAACGCTACCCTAGCTTGGGTTGTCCTTTATCGGTCGCATCCACCCTACATATCAAACAAACTCAACTGTTCTGTTTGACCGAGTCGCTCGATGACGACCGGGTCATGGTCTTGGAAGTATGCCCGGTGTAACCATTGCTCCTTCGTCATCACTTGTTTGTTATTATCGTTCGATTCCCTTAACCGGCAGCTGTAGATAATCGGGAAGTAATCTTGTAAAAATTTCCCTTCTGCATGGGCGGTCAACGTAATGATTTGGAAACCTAATTGTTCGGCAACAAAAAAGACCGGACTTAATACGTGATCGCTTGAAGCTTTACCAAACGGGTTGTCCAATATAACGGCCCGATGAAGTTTTGTGTTGGGGCGATTTTGTTTTTTCTTTTCCGCTACATAATTTAAAATCCCTAAAAATAATGTCATATTTTTACTCCATTTTTCCCCGCCGGACCAGACATTACTTTGTTCCCATGAATACGATCTTGTCGTTACCTTGTTTTCATTCGTTACTTTTCGGCAGCTTACTTTCATTGCTTCATTCTTCATAACGTTTTGCAAGAGTTGCTTCGATTGTAACCACATTTCAATATCTTTTCTTATTTTCATATCATCTTGACTGCCATCCGGTTTGACATAGCGTTCTGATTCTAATTGAGTTAGGATCCATTCGATATAATCTCTGATTCGTTTTTTTCCTTCCTCTTCTTCCCATTCCGGAATCGAGAACGAATAAATGGTTTTCCAGTCATCCCCTACTTTGACCTTTGTTTTTCTTGGAATTTCCCGCAGTTCTTCTACAATGGTTGTTAAATGCGTATGAATTTGGTTGATAAATGCCTGAAGAGCGGCATCTTCTTTGCGAATACTTTCGTTGGCATAATTTATTGCTATTTCAATTCGTTTGACCATGTTTCGCTGAAATTCGAGTAATTCGTCATACGTATCTTTAAAATCGACGCCGTTTTCCGCCATTTTTCGCATCTTAAAGTCGGAAATGGTTTGGCAAAACTGTCTGAACGTTTGTTTCCCGTTTCCGACATTTTTATTTTCCCCGTCAACATTTTCTCGGGCCGACTCCAGTTCACGGATTATCGATTGAACAGACGGTTTTCGGTGATAGGTAAACGCCATTTTCTCATCGGCATTTAAAGGAGTCGCTTCAATATTAGGTGCGTCAAAATGATGTTTTTCAATAAAACGGTCCATTTCCCGTTCAGCTTCATTAATCGATTGTATTTCTTTTTGAATACGGCTCAGTTGCGTATCAATATATTGTTTCTTTTCGTCCAAATCCCGTTTTTCTTGTACTAAAAGGTCTTTTTCTTCATCGAGAGTGGCTTCAGTAAACTCGACTATTTCCACATCAGGATAATTCCGTTGAAACTGGTCAATCGTCAATTGCCATTTTCCTTTTTGCCCTTCTTTTGCCGCCAATTTTTCTGTTTTCATCTTGTCCAAACCTTTAACTTCTTTGGCTAATTGAACCATTAGCCGGCGTGTGTTTTCCATTAATTGTTCGCCATCACTCGGAAAAACTTGTTCTTCATTGAGTTGTGATTGCTCTTTCCGAAGTTCGTCCATATCTAATTGGACTCGGTTGATATTTTGAATGGCATTCTCCCGTCTTGCTTTCCATTCTCCGTAACTTTGACTGATTTTCTGCAATTTTAATTGAATCGTGTTCATTTTTTCTTGAATGGCCAGTTTACTTTCTCCGGTAAAAATCGGACTATAGGAACGCACAGCTTGATATTCATCAAGATTTTCATAGAATCTTAAACTAGACTCGAGATCCCTTTTTCGTTCTACCAGTGATTTTTCCTGCATTTGATAATCAGTCAACTGCCGGTTCCAACGGGTCATCTTTCTTTGGATATTTTCCAATTCATTCATTAGTTGTTTTTCCTTTTTCTTCGCCTCTTCTACTTCACGGACGTATTGAAAATATTCCATCGCCCTTTCCAAATTTCGTTCCAATCCCTGCATTTCTTCTTTGAATTCAGAAATCGTTTCAGCAAATTGTTTTCCTTTTTCTTGGCAGATCCCACCCTTTTCCTCTTCATTCTTGATTTTTCTTGACATTTCATCAATTTTTCGAATATGTTCGGAACGGGATTCATCTAATAGTTGGACTTTTTCAAACGGGTACATGGTAATAAATTGTTGGAAATCTCTTAAGCCTGTCTCCCATTTTTTCAGTTCTTGTTCTTTTGCTTCCCGAGTATCGGTTGCCGCTTTTGCCCGCTCCTTGATTTCTGTTTTCCAATGGTCAAAAGCCTCTTCGTTCATTCCTTTTTGCCAATGAAGCGGAATCACCCATGTATGAACGTCATCCGTCATGATATCAACTGTAGCTGCTTCTTCCAACGTCATTACTTGGATTGGAAAATGCAATTGTTCAGCTGACATCTGCAATTTTTCTTGTAAGGCCGGTTTCGATTTATTCGTTGTGATGAGTGTAAGTGACCATAGTGGATAGGAACACATTTTCTCGTATTCATGTTCATCAAGGGTTTGTAAGTACTCGACACCGGTAAGAAGATAGTCAAATTGGTTTTTCCACGATTTTATGTGAGAATCAATATAGGAATCGCTGAAAAACAGTTGCTGTTTACCGTAATCGTCTACCAATCGGTATGCAATCCGTTCTTTATATAGCAACTCTTTTTTCTCTTTTGATAAAATATCAATCGACTCCTCAAGTCGAGAGAAAATTGATTTTTCCAGATCATAAATTGACTCAAGAGACGACCACCCGGGGCGGAGAAGACTTAATTTTTCAATAAGTATTCGCTGTTCATAATCAATTCTTTCCCTGTCATTCTCAATGATGTTTAAAGAATTTTGCACTTGTTCCCGTTCTGTTTTCAGTTCATCAATACTTTGGCTGATTTCTTTTTGCTCATGTTCCAATTGTTTTATTTCTCCGGTTAATCGGATGACTTCTTCGTCTAAAAATTGATAACGGTCTTGCCAAAGTTTATATTCACTTTCCACCTTTTGTTGTTTCGGATTAGCAAGGAGCAATTGTTCCAGTTTTGCTAAATCCGTTTGACGTGTACGAATCTGATTTTCAATCGCAGCTGTTTCTTTTTGTTTTTCCGATTCGAGTTTCCCGGCTTCATCCAATTGTTTTTGAATCGCTTCGATTTGTTCCTGAATCGGGTTCAACTCGTATTGAACTTGAGAAATTTCTTTTTTAATCTCGTCCATTGTTTCAACAAAGTAGCCGAGCAATGACCGTTTTGCCTCCTCCAGCTGGATTTCAAGGTCCTCCAATTCTTCTGTTTGGTCCAGCTTTTCGATTTCTTTTTCAATCATGGTTAATTCGTCTTGATAGTTCTTTAACTCCAATTTTAGTTTGGCGAGTTTTAAAGAATAATAGTCCCTGTTAACATTTGCCAATTCCTCTTCCCTTTGGCTAAAATTGGCATAAACTTCTTCATATTCTTTTTCCAGCGCCGTAAATTTCGATTTTTCTATGGCGATTTGGTAGGAAGCTTTTTTAACTTGGTAATGATCATAAGCTGATTGCCACTCTGCTAATGTTTGCATCATTCCATGGTGTTCTTCATTCATATTGCTTTTTTGCATCTGGATTTCTTCCCAAATGCCTTTTGCTCGCTGCTTTGTCTTGTCGTATGCAAGTTTTGCTATATGAAGCTTTTCAAAGGTTGCCACATACTTTTCCAACTCAGCTTGAATGCGTTTATTTTCTTCAATCGTTTCCTTTAATTTTTTATATTGTTTTAAGCTTTCATGTCGCTTTTCAAACATATCGGCAAACATTTTCGGATCATGACCGGAAATCGAGTTTTCCACTGTTGGGATTAACAGCCGGTCGAATAATTGATTCGTACTTTTACAATCATCAAAGAAAGCTTCTACACCGCCTTCTGAGCTATTGATTTTAACAATGCTATCCCATTCTTCGGCAATGATATGGTACTGTTCTTCAATGAATTTTCGATATTCTTTAATTGTGGAGAAGGTTCTTGCTAAAAAATTTCTGTCCCGCATGCCGCTATAGTAATCTTGCATTTCTCCTTTTTCCGCCGGACGTTTTCCATTTTTCCCTTCCCTGACAAACGGCATTTCCTCTATACTGTGAGCGTCACCCGCTCCGTACTCATACACATAGCGCAATGAATCCAGTCCGTCTTTTGTTGTAAACAGTGTAACCGCGGTAACGACGTAGCGTCTCGGTCTTTCATTAATTAACCATTCAATCGCAATATGGGCCGGTGCGTTTTCAAGAACTAATGTGTTTTTTATTTTTCTTTCAGCCAGGTCAGTATGGGGGATGATCGCCTGTAGGACCGTTTGAATAAAAACCGTTTTCCCGCCGCCGTTTTCAAGTAGAATTGCACCATTGTACCCATCAAAGAAAAACAGTTCATCATTATAGCGTTTCTTTCCCTCTTCATACACTACATTTGTTAGTCGGATTTTACTGATAGCCGGCATCTTCATTCTCCTTTTCAAAACCGTAAATAAATTCAAAAATCCCTTTGTTGAATTCGACTTCCATAAAGAACCGCTGAATAATGGTCATCGCCTTTTCAGTCAAAGTCACTTCATTATTACCGATATCTTGGATTAAATCTTGGTCTTTTAAAAATCTTCGTACCGTGTCGATAAAGCTTAATCGACTGATCGTATTTCCGGACTGTCGTTTGGCGGTTTCCTTAATATCATCCATATCATCCCATTTCTCGATGATTACCGTCCAATTATAAGAAAACTCTTTTTCTAGTTCTTTTAGCTCATCGATATCATGAGACTTCAGTTGGTCGATGCGGTCCTGGATAGAATGAACCCAGTCTTCCAATGACAGAAATTGTCTTGTCGGCTCATGGCTTTGATAGGAGTCATAAAAGCTGCCAAATAAGATTAATGTACAAAAATAGAGCAAATAAATGTCTCCGTTCGTTGCGCCAGACCGTAAATAATTTTTCTTAATCCAATCATTGGATACGTGGAATGGAGAAAGCCTTGTTTTTGGTACGAAGAAAAGTTGTTCACTTGTTTTAATGATGACACAATCGACTTCGTAACTAAATAGGTCTAGTAATGCGCGGATATCGTCATCGGCATTGTATAGTTGGACACTATCAACACCAAGTACACCGTCTCGCGCCAATTTTGTATACAGTTGAAAGGCTTGGATTACTTTACTCTCTGAATAGTCCATCGTCTGTCCCCTCCAATTCAAATGTCATATCCTGGATGGAATACCTGTCGACTTTTTGAATAATTATATTTCTTTCCGTTACTATTAACACCCGTCCGTTTAAGCTGGACAGTGCCTCACCAAGCACCGTTTTGCCGCTTGTTTCATCCTCGTTTCCGTGATGAACCGGTGAACGCTGGTGCAAAATCAGCCAGAAGTCGTAAAAGTATCTTTGTTGATAGATCTCCTCCATCCCTTGATTTTCCAAATAGGCAAAAAATCCGGATAATGTTCGAACACCATTGTTTTCATAGGATTGAAGAAACAGTTCCATTAATTCACCGTATTTTTTTGTAAGCCATAAACGATACGGATCATTGGTATTGTCATCGTTTACGTCAAGGAAATGATATTCCACTTTTTCCTCGCGTTCCTCAACCAGGTTTTGTTCCGCCAAAACAGTAAGGGGTGACCATGTCCGATTTTCCTCTACTTTTAAAAACGGATGAAGCAACCCTTTCATTGCGTCCATGGGCAGTGGTGCTGATACGACTCGTGACACTAAATCCTGATCAAAATTGAACGATTGCATGCCTGCATAATAAAGCGATTCCTGCGCTGTCATTAAGGTTGTATTTTTTAAATGAAAAGTCTGGTCAAGTAAGTGGGAATGCTCATAATGCACTTCTTCCAGTTCGCGGTTAATTTTTAAAATATAATTGTACGCATTTCGTTCTTTCTTATGGACATCTTGGGCATATAACCGTTCCCTTGTTTCTTTGACAAAATTACGCAACTCCTTAAATTCCTCGTCTTCCCGTTCGAGCCGGCCGTAAATATCATCGAGAAGCTGTTTGTAACGTTCAAAGGTTTCCTCAGATACTATGCTGCGCTGGATTTCATGTTTTAATTTCTCCATGCGGTCCTCAAGGGTTTCCACATCAATCCGCATTTCATTAATTTGTCTGAGGGCCCCTTTAAACTCGCCCTTTTCCAGCTGTTTTCGTAAAATTAATTGATTGATTGACAATTGAAACTCGCTGTAAAACTCTTTTGTGGCAAAAATCAGTTCCAGTCCGTCGTCATCCAATGTATAATACTGTGCATTTGTTTGCACATCAAAATTGTTTGCTTTTAGTATTGAATATTCGATGACACCCGTTTCCTTTTTTTCCCAATCAAAATATTTATAGCTTCGTTTTTTCCCATGTGTCGGTCTGAACGTTTGAATGATGGTCCGGGCATACTCTTCATATTTCTCGTCACGCAATATATAAACTTGATGGGTCATTTCTTTAAGAAAGGCCGCCAATTGCTTAACACCTGTTTTTGATTCACGAATCAGTTTATTTTCAAAGAAAAATAGTAAAGCTAAAAGACCAAGGCCTTTCATATCAATGTTTTTACCTTCTAAGTCAACTTCCCGTTTCCGTTCCAAATCGTATAACGGGTCAAAGAGGGCAAGCCTTCTCATCCGCTCCATGTAACCGGTCGTTATTTCTTTTAGATCAAGGCTTTCCAATCAGATTCCCTCCAAATCGCTTGCAATTGTTTCGATTTTAGTATTTCTTGCGGATAATAAGTTCCCAGTCGTAATAATTTTTGAATTTTGTCTTGATGGAGTTTAGAAAAATTTGTTAAAAAAGCTTGTAATGCTTCTCGATTTTCTAATTGGTAACCTTTTCCTTTTACCGGTTCTTGGGCTAAACAGGCAATGTAAAACGGCAATGCTAATTTTACCGATTGTCGCTTCGTTAACGAGTACCAAATAGACACACCTTCTCGGTCAAGGTCGCCAAAATAAAAAAACTCATGATTGGCTTCGACCGGATATTGAGCGGGAAATTGTTCAATGCTTTTAATAATTACTTTGCCGCTACCATAAATTAAGGTTGAAAATTCGGTATCCACGAGGGCCGGCAACAATCCTTGATACGTCGTTTTATTTTCAACAATAAGATGGAATTGGTTCTCTCTATGAATTTGTCCCGGATTAACCGCAAACATTAACGGTTCTGAAACCGGAATAATTTGTAACCGTTCATAAAGACCAATCCGTTCTAAAACTTCTTTTCCTCCCTTTTCGACAATCCATTTTTCATCATGTACCAGTTCAAAACTACGCTCAGGTGCCGGAACCGGTTCATTGGGGAAACCAAACGCTTTTAAATAATGATCGATTTTTTCAATAAAGGGAAGGTCTTGTTTCCATACGACCGGATCAATCCGGAAGTATTCATCAAGTAGTATGGCGGGATGCAATTTATTCCGGTATATTTGCAATTCTTGGTGATGGCTTGAGGCCAAAACACTTTTTTGAATACGGTACTGATAGGCGAGGGATGGAGTCCGTGCCGTCCGTCCTTTGGATTTTACCATTTCCAGTATCTGGTCCTTTTCCAATTGCAGAATGACGTCCGCAAACTCCTCATAAGTATGAACGAAGGATTTTGTCAATTCTTCTAAACGGGTTAAATCTATCATACGTTTCGGATAAACAGAGAGGATTCTTTTTAATTCTTCCAAACCTAGCACTCCTTTAAACTCACAACTTTTTCTTTAGGTACTTTTATTTTACTAAGGGATTGTGGAAATGTCATTCGTACCTGACTATATTCAGATAGAAAGTTTTGGATGCTATTCCAAAAAGTTTATGAGGAGAACTCATAAAGAGGAATTTATGAGTTCTCTCCTTATCCGGGCTTCCTGACTTAATTCAGCCATCTGTTTCACCTCATTGGGATTACCTTTTTAACTCATCCTTTAATTCCAAAACCTCAGATTCCGTTAATCCTGTAATCTTAATGATCAAATGAAGGTCTAAACCTTCCATCAACATCATTTTCGCATCTTCCCGTTTGCCTTTTTTTATGCCCTCTTCTATGCCTTCCCCACGAATGGAATTTATGTCCTTCAATGCCTTTTCACGGGCTTCCGCCAACATCCGCGCTTCCCTGTCCATACTTACTGTGCGCAACATATCTACCGCATTTTCTATTATCGGGTCTTGATTTGCCATCTCTTCCCACCTCGCATCATCTTCATTTGTTAAAAAGCGTATCCATTTTGCCATCCGGTCATTCGGATGAATCAGATTTTCCTTATACGTTAAGAATGTATAAATTTCCAGCAAAGAAGCGAATTCGACGTAGTGGGAAATTTTAAGAATTAAGTATAAGTGCAACTATGGCTCTGCTCTCGCCTGAAGGCTCAGCAATCGCCAAGTTTTCTTTATCTTGCCTGACAAACTTCAGCATTTCAATAATACGTAACTTAACTCGTTCCTTTCATTTTTATTATACAAAATTTCATGTATTAAATAACGAATGATGGAAGTTTTAAATAAATTTTTATTTGTAGCAATGCTTGTAAAAACGGGGATGAACTTACACACTTTTATTGGAGAGGGACATTAAGCTGACATTTTTAGTAATAATTCGACATAGGTAAAAAAAATCCTTCTAAATCAGGAAAAATTTTTATATTGACGGAGTTTCGCAAACTCTGTATGATTATTAGGGATTTTGCATAGAGAAACAGGTTTTTAACTTGAAGGGAGTCTGCCGTTAATGGCTGAAAATAAAATAAGTTTCTGGATTTTAACCGCTTTGGTTGTTGGAAACATGGTTGGTTCGGGGATTTTTATGCTACCAAGGACACTTTCGGAAGCCGCCAGCCCTGCAGGTGTTTTACTCGGATGGGGTGTAACCGGATTTGGTGTTTTGTTCTTGGCTTTGGTTGTTGGAAATTTAGCGATACGAAAGCCCGAGTTACACGGAGGACCGCAAATTTACGCAAAGGAATTGTTTCCGAAAAATTCAAAAACCTCACTTATATCCGGTTTTATGTCCTCATGGGGTTATTGGATTGGAAATTTTGCCGGAAATGCAGCAATTATTACAACCTTTGCAAGCTATTTATCAACATTCTTTCCAATATTGAATAGTAAATTAGTAATAGTTGAAATTGGCCCATTCACACTTTATTCAGGAAATCTATTAACATTTTTTGTCTGTTCAATCCTTTTATGGGGATTGCATATAATCATTTTAAAAGGAATGGATGGTGCGGGAAAACTGAACTTTGTTGCAACCGCAGCAAAAGTGATTGGGTTCTTCCTGTTTATCATTATTGCTTTATTTACATTTGAAAAAAGTAATTTATTGCCCCTTTACGCCCCAAGATATGAGGAGACAGGTCTATCTCTTGGCTTAGGCGGCCAAGTTTATCACGCAGCAATTTCAACGTTATGGGCATTTTGTGGGGTTGAATCTGCCGTCGTATTTTCCGGACGAGCGAAAAAAAAGCAAGATATTAAAAAGGCAACAATAATCGGTCTCTTGTTGGCATTGGCTATTTATATCGGAATCAGTTTATTAGTAATGGGAATCCTTCCTCAAAATCAATTAGTGCAATCAGAAAAGCCTTTAGTTGATGCGATGGAAATAGTTTTAGGTCCAATTGGTGCTTATTTACTATCCGGCCTGGGCATTATCAGCTTACTCGGCTCGACCATTGGATGGATTTTATTAAGCTCCGAAGTTCCTTATCAAGCAGCAAAACAAGGGATTTTTATTCCGGCCTTTGCAAAAGAGAATAAAAAAGGAATGCCGGTTTTTTCATTAATCCTGACAAACGCATTTACCCAAGTATTTCTTTTTTCAACCATTTCAAACTCGATGGCCAGCGCCTTTGATTTTGTTATCTATATTGCTACCCTTGCCTTTCTTGTTCCTTATTTGATCTCCTCCTTATATCAACTGAAATTAGTTGTGACTGGGGAAACATATTTGGATCATTTTGGCAGGTGGTCGGATGGAATCATCGCCTGTCTTGCCACCCTTTACTCAACATGGGCCATTTTTGCCGGAACCTCTGATTTAAAAACATTTCTTTTTGGAATGATTTTATTGGCAAGCGGTTTGTTCTTCTTTCCACTGCTCCGTAAACAAAAAAATGTACCAACTAAGCAATCTGCCGCATAAAAGGGGAAGTCAAAAGCGCAGGGCGGAAATGGTAGTCTTTTCCGATAACAAACACAAAAAAAGGAGCTATTTAGTTAGCCCCTTTTTCTCTTTGACTTAACTTTCTCTTTACTGTTGCGGTGCAGAAGGTGTAGAAATACTTTGCAGTGCTTCTCCGGCCTCATTTGCATAAATATTTTCTGTGGCAAGATCACCCAAGGCCACCATTCCGACGATTTGGCCGTTTTCTACAACAGGTAAGCGGCGAATTTGATGCTTAGCCATCAAATCGGCTGCTTCATGTACATCCATATTTGGCGTTCCACTGACAATTTGTTGTGCAGTCATCACTTCTGACACAAGTGTTTGTGGATGTTCTCCCTGTGCGGTTGTACGAAGCGTGATATCCCGATCTGTAATGATCCCTACAATCTCCCCGTTGTTATTAACGACCGGCAGTGAACCAATATTATACTCACTCATTAATGCTGCGGCTTCTTGAACCGTTTGTGATTCTTTAATCGTTACTACATCTGATGTCATAATTTCATTTAAATTGCGTGCCATATCATGAACCTCCATTAAAAAATATATTATTTTCATTTCTTCAATTTATAACAATCAAAAGTACAAAATGATCCGTCGGCAACTTTTTTCCAAAAGTAACATTCAAAATCTTTTTCTCAAAAATCATTCCCATGTAAAATAAAAAAATGTGAAGAAATATTACGATTCCTCTTTTAATTCACGAATTTCTACCACTGTCCGTTCTTCCAAAGGACCTCTCAGATGGACGGTGGCCGTTCTTCCGTCTTCATTCAATTCATCAACCCAGACAGAAACTCCATTATATGTAACTTCTACATCATTTGGAGAAGATAATATTTGCTTTATTCTAGTTTGATCCATCGTTTTCCCCCTTCCTTTTGAAACTACTTATAGAGTTTGCAAATGGTTCATTATTATACAAAAACAATGCAGCGAAATCGTCCGTCCCATTTCACGCATCTTTAGTCCCCATCACTTCATTTTAAAAAAATAAATATCAGCATTTTATCTCAAACTTGTCCTAATCGATATAAAATAATTCCCCTCCTTTTGATTAGTTTTTATCACCCGGATACATTGATGTATAATAGAAGCGTGTTTATTTCATTATTTATTGGAAGGTCGGATTGTTATGAAAGAAATGAATGCGATAAAACTTACTTCGTTAACGACAAAAGGCGGTTGCGGTTGTAAGATTGGGCCGAGTGATTTGGAAGAAGTGTTGCGATTGTTGCCACCTTCGAAAAAAGATCCCAATTTACTTGTCGGTCTCGATACAAGTGATGATGCTGGTGTATATAAAATTAGCGATGACCTCGCTCTTGTGCAGACGGTGGATTTCTTTACCCCGATCGTTAATGACCCCTATTCATTTGGTCAAGTCGCCGCTGCCAATGCAATTAGTGATATTTATGCAATGGGTGGTAAACCTTTAACAGCTTTAAATATTGTTGCCTTTCCAATTAGTAAATTAGACAAAAGTATCCTCTCCGAAATTTTGCGAGGAGCCCAAGAAAAACTGGAAGAAGCCTGTGTAACGTTGGTTGGTGGGCACTCCATCGATGACCAAGAACCGAAATTCGGTCTTGCTGTAACCGGTTTGATTCATCCGGATCAAGTTAAAACAAATGCAGGAGCTGTTCCCGGTGATAAACTGATTTTAACAAAACCGATCGGCGTTGGAATATTAACGACCGCGATTAAACGAGATTTACTCAATGATGAACAAATTTCACGGGTTACTAAAGTTATGACTACTTTAAATAAAACAGCTGCAGAATTGATGAAAAAGTATGAAGTCCATGCTTGTACCGATGTAACAGGTTTTGGTCTGTTGGGTCATGCAACTGAAATGGCTAAAGGAAGCAGAGTTGGTCTAAAAATTAGAAAAAACCAAGTTCCAATTCTTAAGGGTGCCCGTGAATTGGCGGAACAAGGCGTACTTCCCGGAGGATCAAAAAATAACTACGCTCATGTACAAAATATGGTTACGTTTCCCGATACAATGGATCAAGTCGACCGCCATATATTATGTGATGCCGTTACTTCCGGCGGTTTATTGATGAGTGTAGCTGCAAACGATGCAGAACAATTATTAACGGACCTTAAAAATGCCGGTTTGGAAGCAAACACAATCGGTGAAGTGAGTGTAGAACCTGTTGGACATGTCATAGTTGAATAATATGCAACTTCAAACAGTGGAGGAATCAATATCCCCCACTGATTGTTAAGTGACAATGCAAACGCATAATGGGTAACCCCTTTCCACTTGCCAAAAAAATTGAAGGTTTTTTAACTCACTAACAATAGTGTAAAGAGTGTTACAACCGCAGAGCAAAATATAAAACGGGCTGAGTTTTTAATTCACTAACAGTAGTGGATAGAAGGGTCTTTTTTGGAGGTAAAACGAATGTTTACAAATATTACGGTAACAGAATTAATCCCATTAATGGAGAATAAACAGATGACATTAATCGACGTCAGGTCTCCCGTTGAGTTTGAAAATTTCTCCATTCCGACTAGTATCAATATTCCTTTTTTTACCAATGAAGAACGTGCAGAAATCGGTACCATTTACACCCAAATCAGTGAAACAGCGGCAAGAGATCGCGGCTTGGAAATTATCTCGGCGAAACTGCCTGATTTTATTAAGAAATTCAAGGCAATCAATGGTGAAAAAACGGTCTTTTGTTGGCGGGGCGGGATGCGGAGTCGGACAACAGCAACACTTTTAGATTTAATGAATATTCATGTCCACAGATTGGACGGAGGGATCCGTGCTTACCGAAAATGGGTAATCGAACAGCTGGAGAATATCCAATTACCACCTGTTGCTTATGTTCTTAGCGGTTTAACCGGAACCGGGAAAACGAAAATTTTACAGACTTTACAAAAGGAAGGCTATCCAGTGATTGATCTGGAAGGAATGGCGAATCATAAAGGATCAATTTTTGGCCATATCGGTCAGCGTCCCAACAATCAGAAAACCTTTGATGCTTTGCTCGTCCATCGACTAAGGGAATTACAACATGCACCATTTATTATGTTTGAATCTGAAAGTAGTCGGGTTGGCAAAGTGACCCTTCCGCATTTTTTATTGGATTTAAAAGGGAAAAGTAACTTTTTGATGATTGAATTACCGATAGAAGAACGAATCAACGAAATTTTAGAAGAATATCGGCCATGGGATAACCAATCGGAATGTTTAGCCGCTTTTCTTAAAATAAAATCACGTATTCACACTCCGGTTGCCAATCAAATTGAGCAAGACCTTAAATCTGAAAATTATAAGCAAGCTGTCCGGTTACTTTTGGAATATTACTATGATAAACGCTATAAACAAATCGAGCCACAATATCCTGACTCGGAAAAAATAATAATACATGTAAAAAATATTGATGAGGCCATACAAGTCGTAAAACATGTTATCCCTCGGAAAGGCTCGGATCAAATTATCCTTTAAACTTTTATTATTTTGACTCCTCATTAAGGGAATAAAAATCCTTAGGCAGAGTTTATGAACTCTTTACAAATAAAGGGAAATTGTGATGAAAGCAGGTTGAAGTTGGGTGAAAAAAAAGCGAATCTTGGTGATTGCTTGCCTAATTGTATTCATATATATTTTCAATCAAAAATTTGATTTTGCGGAAGAAATTAACTTATTAGCCAAGTCACAGGAAGACTCAACAGAAAATGACACAAGCGAAATTAAAAAAATCCAATTAGATGTACCACTCATCAATCAAATGGAACATCCCCGCCTATACAATGGGTGTGAAGTAACAAGTCTCGCCATGTTACTAAATTATCACGGTATAGAAGTGACAAAAAATGAATTGGCAGAAAAAATAGCTAAGGTGCCACTTCAATATGACAATGGTCTTTACGGAAATCCAAATGTCGGATTTGTCGGCAATATGGAGGATGGACCAGGGCTTGCTGTATATCACGAACCGATTTATCAGTTAGCTGTTCCATATGCCGGCAAAAAAGTCATAGATTTAACAGGAGAACCATTTGAAAAAGTTATTAAGCAATTACAAAAAGGGTTGCCGGTTTGGGTAATTGTAACAAATACATTTCAACCGGTACATAATTTCCAAACTTGGGACACGCCACAAGGGGAAATACAGATCACCTTCAGCGAACACAGTGTGGTCATAACCGGATTTGATCAAGAATATCTATATTTGAACAACCCTTATGGAACGAAGAATCAAAAAGTGGACAGACCAGCTTTTATCCAAGCTTGGGAGCAGATGGGGAAACAAGCGATTGTGATAACAAAATAAAGGAATCAAGCCGCATGTGTTTCTTTGGATAGGGTTAGTTGTGAATTTTCTGATGACAGGCTATTTCTTTGTGACTAAAATATGTCCTTGTGGTTCGAGATTAGAATAGTTCATACATTCGTGTTTCTTGTGATTAGGGTAGGGCAATTTTCCTTGTCAATTGGACATGTTAATCTATTTTTTAAAGTCGATAAATCGGTTTTTCCTGTTTTTTGTTAGGATATTTTTTGTCTGTATAACAAAGAATAGAAATATTGCAATAATCTACTCAGAAATTGGCATAAGTAATTAGGAAAGTTCCGATTTGCTTAAGAATACTGGTTAAATTGATCCATATTTAATATTCAATAGGAGGCTAGACGTGAATACGCCCAATTACTTTTGGTTTTTCGTATTATCAGGAATTAGCCTTATCGTCTTTATCATTACAATCATCAAACATAAAGAGAAAAAAAGATTAGTTCAAACCTATTTTTTTATCAGCGGGTTATCCTATATTGTCGACTATTTTATATTGATCATCTTCCACGGCTATGATTATAAACCAAATTTAATTAAGACCTTTTGGTTTGATTCCACTCTTGGGTCAATTGTTTCACAAGGACTTGCCATACCGACAGCTGCCAGCGTAATTGCTGCCTTTCATTATCCATTTGTTATAATTATTCTCACCACCATATCATTTATAGGGATAGAGGAATTATTCATAAAATTTGAACTATATGATCATCATTGGTGGAGGACATGGATTACTTTTTTACTACTACCTATTTGTTTTTATTTAGCAAAGTTCTGGTATGAAAAGCTCAAATATCCGACAAGAGTCGTGCGATATATTACTATGTACTTGACGATCTCTGTTTATTCCAACACCCTTCAATTCTTGTTGATAGTCGTTTTTTCTACCCATCTTTATTCAGTTGAATGGTTTTCCGATCCCTATAGAAATACCTTGGCTCTAAATGCTCTAATCATCTTTTTATTCATGTTCCTCATTACATTTGTGGTAATGTTTCAATTTAAATGGTATTGGATTGCCGGAGTGTTATTTTTTAAATGGCTACTAGATGATTTCTTAGTAAAAAAAGAGCTTTTATTCCTAGCAGAAAATTGGAATCTCTTCTATTTTTCAATATTACATCTTATAACCATTGTCTTGTTTCGATTTATTTATGTTAAATGGTTCACGAATATTCCAAAGCATTATAACCAAATTTACAGATAAAGCTTTATCTTATACTTTAAGAACATAAAGTAAAAAGGGTGCCATCCGTTATTTCAGAATGGCACCTTTTTGCTGAAGAAAAATCATATTTTTCTCAAACGCAAGTAAAAGATTGGATTTGTCGCAAATCAATACCAAAATAAACCCACGTAAACCCGATCCATCGCCAACCTGCTACTGATCTTCTACCTACAAAAATCGGATAAAACCAGAATTGCTGACCATTGTTCAGCCAAACATAGGTGTATCTAAACAAGCAACGACGAATACCACCCGGATCTACCGCAAATACTCCCGCTTGTTGTGTCGGGATAAAAGATGGAGGTGCACCAGTTGGGGGGCCTCCCTGTTCTCCTCCGCCAGGTTGCCCGATTGGAGGCGAAAAGCTTGGTGGACCCTGCTGTGGTCCCAAAATTCCTCCTGGGAAAAAGGGTGGTAGATTAAATTGTCTTTCATCATAGGCGGCCGGAAAATAGTCTGCCATCGAGTACAGCATTGGATGGTAATACTCAGTTCGACTATTTTCATTATACTCATAGTAGGGACTGTAACTTTGATACATAAGCATCTCTCCTCTTCCTTTCCATTCACTTCATCATATTCATTTAGTCATCTCCCTATCAACTTGTACCTAAGAATTGTGTGTTTGCCTATTTCCCGAGATTCTTTCAATGTTCATTCGTAAATTTGTTATGTTGTTTTAGCTAAGATGAATTTTATGAAAAGGACTCACGAAATCCAGTTTCGCTTGAATATGCTTCAATTTCATGTATAATAATTTTTAAGTATATAGGTAAAATTGTTTTCTAGGGTTCCGCAATGATTATGTTGGTCCGGTCCGAGAGAAAACTCACAGTTCTATAGCTGTGCCACGGAGGGATAAAAGCCCGGGAGAAACTGAATTCAACAGTTTTCTCTCAGGGCTTTTTTGTAGCACAAAACTGGAGGTGCGTTTTAATGAATCAACAATGGATGCGAGTCATTATAGCAGCTATTTTGGAAATATTTTGGGTAATTGGTTTAGCCCATGCTGATAGCTTTTGGACTTGGACAGGAACAATAGTAGCTCTAATTCTCAGCAATTACCTAATGATCACAGCTGCACAAGTTCTTCCTGCCGGGACGGTTTACGCAGTTTTTGTCGGATTAGGAACAGTAGGTACGGTGATTTCAGAGATTCTTTTCTTTAGTGAACCATTTAGGTGGGAAAAAATCTTATTAATATTCCTATTATTAATCGGCGTAATTGGCTTGAAATTAGTCACAGATCATCAAGTTGAAGAAGGAGAAAAAATGTGATGGCTTGGTTTTTATTAATTTTGGCAGGCTTATTTGAAGCATTTGGTGTGGCGATGATCAATCAATTGCAGAAAACGAGAAATTGGCAAACGATCGTTTTATTAATTCTTGGATTTGGTTGTAGTCTGCTATGTTTAGGTTATTCATTACGATTTTTACCAATGGGAACAGCTTATGCCATTTGGACAGGAATCGGTGTCGTTTTTGGTACCTTAATCGGAATGTTTATTTATGGAGAGTCGAGAAATTGGAAAAGGGTCCTGTTTATTGCGATTATTTTATGTTCGACTATTGGCTTAAAACTTGTCTCTTAATTAAAAATGCTTCTATTTAAACATGGTCTATCATATTCCTCTGTAATTCATAATTTTTTAAAAATAATTATATCCAATAAATTTCTGATATTGTGGTATAATCTATCAATAACTGCTGTTTGGGTTTAATTTTGGAGGAACATATGAAACAAAAAAACTTAATTAAAAAGTATGATAAGCAAGTAACGATGTATGAAAAAAATCGGAAAAATCCAAACATGGCTGCATGGAGAAGGAAAATCATAAATTCGGCCTATGGTAACATTCTTGAGGTTGGTATTGGAGTGGGCGCGAATTTTTCCCATTATAACAAAGAGAAAGTTCATGTGACAGGGGTAGATTTTAGCGCTGAAATGATCAAAAGTGCAAAAAAGGCTGCATCCCGGTATCAAATCGATACAGAATTGATCCATGCAGATTTGGATGATTTGGACTTTTCACCAGAATCCTTTGATTGTATTGTATCTACACTAACATTATGCAGCTATCCGGATCCCGTTAACACCTTAAATAAATTTAACAGTTGGTGTAAAAATGATGGCAAAATTTTACTTTTGGAACATGGCCTTAGTCACAACCCCTTCTGGTCTTTAACACTCAAAGCGATTGATCCTATCTACTCAAGAATCGCTGGCTGCCATTGCAATGGCAATATCCAAAAGATAGTCGAAAACTCTAAGCTAGAGGTTGAACAAATGGAACGACATTGGGGCGGAATTCTTTACTTAATTTGGGCAAAGCCAGGATTAAAGCCCAAGGAAACTGTATAAGGTATAACAGTTTTCTCCCGGGCTTTCCATTGTTTGCCATAATACGATTTTTTATGATCTTTTACCCAAATTTTCCTGTGCCATTTTGACAAGTTCTTTCACCATGCTACCGCCTAATCTGCCGCCTACTTTCCCTGCTTGCTCGGCAGTTAATTTTCCATTATAGCCTTGTTGTAATGGCACGCCTACTTCCGCTGCAGCCTCAAATTTTGCTTGTTCTGGATTATTGGTCCCAGCTACTTTTGCTTTTAATTGATCCAGACCTTTCCTTGCTTCCGGTACTAATATTTTATTTCTTCGTGGCATATATCCCCCTCCTCTCCTTTATTATGTCCAGAAGAGGGCGGGGCTATTTGTTGGTCATTTTGCTTTTTAAAAACAGGCAGAATGTTGTTTTTAGGTAACAGGACAGCATTAACATTTTTAGTTAAAAAATAAAACCAAATTTCAGAAAGTATTTTAATTATTTATATTTTTATGATTCTCCTCACATTAACAGCGAAAGGAATCAAGGTCCCAGTTTTGCCAATGGAGCGCTGCACTACCATCGACGGAGAGAAGGCAATGGGTACAAGTACTTTCAGAATAAAAGCGGCTCGTAAACACTTTTTCCCCGTTATTCAAAAATATTTCTACTGAAGAATGGTCCTGTAAAATATGAATATGTTTGACTGTTTCAACTAAGCATTTTCGTGTTTCTTTTTCGGATCTGTCAAAACGCATCCGTTCAAAAGTAACGACACCTTGGTCTTTAAAATAAGTAAGTTTCCAATTCCCTTGTAAATGAAGACTAAGTTCTTTTCCGTCAAACTTGTTAATTTCTATCATTATTTCTTGAAGTTGTGTATGAGTGGGAATTTCTTTTTGTTCATGGACCAAATTAAAACAAGCTTCAAAATGATTCCTACGCAACGTCTTCAGTTCATTAACCGGTCTTTGATAAATCTTTCCCTCTTTTACCCTTAACTCTCGTGGGATTGTTAACGCATGTAGCCAATCGTTTTGGACTGTTGGATGGTTCTGTTCTTGCTCATCCCCCATCCCCATCCAGGCAATTAAAATTCGTCTCTTTTTATTATCTGTAAATGTTTGCGGAGCGTAAAAATCAAAGCCATAATCAAGTTCCTGAAACTTGCCATGTTCAAACCTTTTCGTTTGTCTGTTCCAACTCCCGATAATGTAGCCGGATTGGTATAAGTTTTGGAATTGATACTGTTGTGACTCCAGTCCTTGAGGAGAGTAAATCAATACATCTTTTCCATCTAGAGAAAAGAAATCTGGGCATTCCCACATATAGCCAAATTTATACGACATAGAGATTCTAGGACCTGCTAATGGGCCTTCCAGTTTCCATTGGAGTAAATCTAAAGAAGAATATAATACAACAGTCCCTTCTAATGACTCTGTTTGAGCGCCAACCACCAGATACCATCTATCCTTTTCTCTCCATACTTTCGGATCACGAAAATTTGAGGTGTACCCTTTAGGTAATTCAATAATAGGACCTTTTTTTTCAAAATGTATCCCATCCTCAGAAACCGCTAAACATTGATACGATTCTCTGCCGCCATTGTCTGTTCGAACATTCCCGGTATAAAACAAATATAACTTTCCTTGATGCGTTAGCGCTGAACCAGAATAACAACCGTCTTTTTCAAACCATTCACTAGGGACCAAAGCAGGTGGATGCTCCTCCCATTGAATTAAGTCTTCTGAAGAAAAGTGTCCCCATGCTTTAAATGTATGTTTTGTGCCAAAGGGATTCCATTGAAAGAACACATGGTACTTACCTTTAAAATAAACTAAACCATTTGGGTCGTTCATCAAACCGACTGGTGGTGTTAAATGGAAGGCGAGCCTATATGGGTCCTTCATCTTTTTCGTTCGAACTTGCTCTAGTCTTTTGTTAATTTCCTCACGTAATTGTAGATCCTTATTCATAAATGAACTCCTTTTCTCGTTGTCCTCTTTAGGAAAATTACATATAGAAAGTGAAGCGGTATTGAGTATATCTTGACTCTTTACCGCTTTATCAGACTGTAAAATGGAACTTTATCAACTTGCTTTTGATTCTTGATTTTGTTCCGTTAACATTTTATCGGAAAATCCGAACAACCAAGTTAATATAAATGCTGTTGCAATTGCGACGATATTAACCAATAAATAGAGTAAAATTTGTCCATTTAAATAGAGAAGTGTACCAGGAATAACGGTAATAGCCATTCCAGTTGCTTTCAATCCTAAGATTGCTGAAAGGAAACCACCGACTCCTCCACCTATTAACCCCATAATAAATGGTTTGAAATAGCGTAAATTAACACCAAAAATTGCAGGTTCGGTAATTCCTAAAAATGCCGAGAAAGAAGAAGGTAGTGCTAATGCTTTCAATTTAGGCGATTTAGTTTTTAAACCAACTGCAAGAGCTGCGCCACCTTGTGCTGCAACAGAACATGTAATGATTGCATTATATGGGTTATTGCCAAACGCTTCGAGTAATTGAATCTCAAGCATATTAAAGATATGATGAACACCGGTGACAACGATTAATTGGTTAAGTCCGCCAATAATAAGTCCGCTAATACCAAATGGCCATTCTAATATTGACTTAAACACAGATAAGATGATGTTTTCGCTCGAATGGAAGATTGGTCCAATGATAAATAAAGCCAATGTGATCATGACTAACAATGTTAAAAATGGCGTTATAATCAAATCAAACGTTTCTGGAACCCGTTTGCGGATCCATTGTTCTAATTTTGCACCGACAATACCAGCAATGAATGCAGGCAAAACCGAACCTTGGTAACCAACGACTGGAATAAAACCAAGGAACATTAATGGGCTTGCATCTCCGCCTGCTACAGCATATGCATTCGGTAACGCCGGATTTACAAGCATTAAACCTAGCACAAGTCCAATTACTGGGCTACCACCAAATACACGGAATGTGGACCAAGCAACAAGTGCCGGTAAAAAGGCAAATGCTGTATCTGTTAAAACTTCAGTAAATAGTATAAAGTTCTGTGAGATATCATCAGGTGTAAGACCAAATAAGCCTAAAATTTGTTCTTGCATGACAAGACCACGTAAACCCATAAATAAACCCGTTGCAACAAGTACTGGAATAATTGGGACAAATACATCACCAAATGTACGAATAGCCCGCTGAAGTGTACTCCCACTCTTTGCGGCCTCCTGGGCTTGTTCCGCTTTTGTCGTACCACTAATACCTAATTTCATTGCCTCTTCGTACATCCGGTTAACTGTACCAGTTCCAAAAATAACTTGATATTGACCAGAATTAAAAAATGCCCCTTTAACTTTATCAAGGTTCTCAACCCGTTCTTGATCAATTTTCTCCTTATCTTTAACCATCAAACGAAGACGCGTTGCACAGTGAGCGGCAGAAATAATATTATCCTTCCCACCAATTGCTTCAATTAACTCTTCAACAATTTTACTGTTTTCAGACATACATTTTTCACTCCTTATTCTTTAAGTTAGCAATTCATCAAAACAATTATGTGTGACAGCATTCGATAAAGTGACTACAGGTTGATTTTCGCCGACATGGAATCGATTCCTCAAAACTGTAAAAAAATAAAATGTATATTCATCAAGTTGTGGAATCGATTCCACAATAATTAAAAAAGAGGAGGACTATTTAAATCCTTATTTTTTTATGGAATCGATTCCACTTAGTTCATTATATACTATTTCCTTCCCTTAGTCTATAACTTAAAATAATTTTTTCCTTTTTTATTGTTTCTCCTTTTATCTTGCTTAGTAATAATTCCGCAGCTGCTTTACCTGCCCTCTCATTTTTGAAATCAATGGTTGTCAGTTTGGGAGTAACATATTTCGATATATCACTTGCCCCGATACTTGCAATACTAATTTCTTCCGGTATGTTTATATTTTTTTCTTTTAATAATGAAATTGCGCCGATTGCGATACGATCCGTCGCTGCGAACACAGCATCCGGTAAAGTGTAACTCTTATCAATAATTTCTTTCATACATTGATAACCTGATTCTGTCTCAAAACTTCCAATTACAAGCCATTTTTCATTTACCTCGATATGATATTCCGTTAACGCATCCATATAACCCCGTTTTCTTTCAATACCTACTGCATAGTCCGTTTCCGGGACACCGATATACGCAATTCTTTTTTTCCCTCTTTTTATAAACAACTCTGTTAAAAATTTAGCTGCATGATAATCATCGTTAAAAACAGATGCCACATCAGGCATATTTTGTCCAACGACAATAATTGGGACTTGTACTTGTTTAATTTCCTCGACAACTTCGGGAAGAATATTTGTTGCAACGAAAATAATCCCATCAACATGCCGATTAACTAGAAGCCGTAAATATTCAATCTCTTTTTCAACTTGTAAATTCGTTGTCGCTAATAAAATTTGATATCCTTCTTTACTAAGAACCTCATCAATGCCGGCAACGATTTTACTGGCCGTTTCGGTACTGATTCTCGGTAAGATGACACCAATTACTTTTGTTTCTTTTGTTCGAAGGGATTTTGCCTGTTGACTAGGTACATATCCTGTGTCTTTAATAACTTTCATTACGCGTTCGCGAACTTCTTCACTTACATATCCGGAATTATTTATAACACGAGAAACGGTTGTCCGTGATACATTTGCCATCTTTGCAATATCTAAGATTGTTACCAAATCCACCCCTCCATTGATGGGAAAATTACGTTCGATTCCGAATTCCGACATAAACTATGTATATCTTAACATATTCTGTCAAAACGCGAAATACGAACGAAGAGGAAATGGAAACAAGTTGAAATTGAGTAAAACAATAGCTAATTCGGTTAACGAACCAATTAGCTATTGTTTATCAGTAAATATATTAAGTTGACTTTGAAGGTAAAACTTGTTTGTGCATGGTTAATTTTCCGAATATATTTTGGTCATTTTTTGAATCCTACTTAATAACGAACTGTGTTTTACTGTATCCTTCCTTCGTTTTATTGACTTCCAGGATCGCAGGGATTGTATTTTTCAGCTCTTGAACATGGGAAATAATCCCGATCATTCGACCGGTTTGTTGTAAATCGATTAATGTATCAATGGCCTTTGTTAATGATTCCTCATCCAGTGAACCAAATCCCTCATCAATAAACATCGTATCGATCGACACGCCGCCTTGATAACTTTGAATCACATCTGCCATACCGAGAGCAAGTGACAAGGACGCATTGAACTTTTCACCGCCGGATAATGTTTTTACATCACGTGTTTGTCCCGTGTAGGAATCATATATATCGAGTCCAAGGCCGCTTTGTTTCCCTCTTGCTTCTTGCCGCTCACTGCGAAGTAACACATATTGACCATTTGATAAACGCTTTAGTCGTTCATTGGCAGCAATCAGAATTTGCTCCAGAAATTCAATTTGTAAATAGCGTTCAAAAGAAATCTTTTTATCATTTTGTCCACGAATCACATCATAGAGATCTGCGACAATGTTTTTCCGTCTTTCAAATTCTGTAACACGCTCATTTGCTTCAAAAATGTTTTTCTGCAACTTTTTTACATGCTGTAAATACTGTTCTGATTGCCTTAACTGTTCTTGTGCCTGATCGAAGGCTTGTTTTAATTGATCCAGTTCGGTTTTTAATTCGTTTAAATCAACTTTATGTTTGTCTTTTAATGCTTCATGCAAATCTTTCACCAGGAGCTGTAACGAAGCAATATTGTTATAATAAGATTCAATTTCCGCTTTTAACTGTTTTTGGCTTGTTTCTGCCATTTTTGCCTGACGATATGTTTCTTCATTCGAAAAACCGGCTTTATGCAACATTTCAATAAACTGTTGTTCCGCTTTTTCTTTTTTCTTACGGCTTTCATCCAAAGCGAGTTTTGCATTTTCTAAGTTTACCTTTGCTTTGGCGACTTCTTCTTTCGCTGATTGTATTTGTTTTTGTGCCTGTTCCCAAGCTTGCTCCATTGTCTTTTGAATCGCTTCTGTATCAGCGATTTTTGCCTTTAGGACGGATAGTTGTCGTAAATCTTCCGGAATCCGGTTTAATTGTTCTTGATAGACAGCTTTATTTGCTTGATAGGCAGTATTGTGTAATTGGTAGTCTTCCGTAACAGACGCTTGTTGTTCTTCCATCTGACTTAAGTTTGCTTCCAATTTTTCAAGTTGTGTCTTTAAACGAGCCAACTTTTCTTTTTCCGATTGCAATGAATCAACTTCTGCACTTAATTTTTCCCCATCTTCAACCATTTTTATATAAGTTGCTTCAACATTTTGAACATGGAAGCCCAACTGACGAACTTCAATTGCCTTTTCTTCAAGCTCTGCCTTCAAAGTATTATATTTTGCTTTACTATCTCTATAGGCTCCATCAATTTGGTTGAATTCAATTTTTGCAGCATCCAACGCATCTTTTGTTGGTACATCAACATGACCGCCTGCTTTATTCGGATGTTCTGTGCTTCCGCAAACCGGACAAGCTTCACCATCATGTAAATGGGAAGCGAGAATAATTGCTTGACCATTGATCCAAGCGGCTTCCATTGTTTCGTATTTTTGTTTCGCTGTGCTATATTGATTCTCTTTCGTCTTTACATCTTTATCCATTTCTGCTTGTTTTCGTTGTAGTTTTAAATAACCTTGTAACACGGTTGCCTGATTCCGTAGTTCAATTAACTTCTGTTGTTTATCCGGTAATGTATCTACTCGAATCTCCAACCCCTTAATTTGATCGTTTAATTTCTGTTTCTTTTCTTTTTGCTCTTGAATTGTACTGACAATAGAATCCCGATTTTTAGCCAGGTTTTGAACATTTTTTTGTTGTTCCATAAGTTCTTGTTTTTTCATGTCGATCTCTTGGACTAAAGGTAAAAACTCTTTATAACCGTCTAGCTTTTTCCTTATCTCTTCTCGCTCAGCCTTTTTACTTTCCTGTTCCTTATATGAAGCTTCCGCGGTTTGCAAAGTTTGAACGGTACGATGATAAGATTTTTCTATCAATTGAAAGCGAGCAGACTTTTCCTTTTCATCTTTGCGCCATTCATTCACTTGGTTTTCATAGCTTTCAATTTTTCCTGCCCGCTCTGCATTTTCCAGCTGAACTTTCTTCTCTTTAAAAATTGGCTCTTTCGCTCTTTCTTCTTTAAGATGATTTTCTTTTTCTTCCAGATTTTTAAATTCCTCATTAATCCCTTCTGCCTTATGGTACTCTTCAAGTTTTTTATGATAGGCTGCTTCAGCTAATTTTTCGTTTTGTTTATTTGCTTCAATGGACTTCTCATAATAAACAGATTCTTCATCTAAGCCGTCTAAAACTTGGTAGGTATTAAAATTTTCTTGTGCAAGAGTTGCAAATAAAGTTGATTCATCCCGTGCCGGCAATAAAGTTTGAATATCGGAAAAATAGCGGTCACGCGTTTGTTTTTCCCGAGTAAAATCATCCTCTGCCTGTTGTTTCTTTTCTTTTAATCGTTGGCTAATAAGTGTATAGCGTTCGGTTTTAAAAATTTTACGGAGTATTTCCTCTTTATTTTCCGTTTGCGATGTCAGGAGTTTCCGGAACTCGCCTTGTGGAAGCATGACGATTTGAATAAATTGGTCACGCGTTAAACCGACCAATTCTTCTACCTTTTTATTAATCTCGGAAACAATTTGCCGATCCACACACGGAATCTCTTGTTCTCCTATCTTTTCGTAAAATTCGTAAGCCTCGCCAGTTGCTGTTTTGTTTCCTTTTTTCACATGGGAGAGCTGCCTTTTGATTCGATATAAATGACCACGCAATTCAAATTCTAATTCAACAGAAGTATGTACATCATCATCGGCAAAGTCACTACGCAGTCCTTTTACATCACTGCGATCTTCCCCACTGGCCGCTCCGTATAGAACAAAACAAATGGCATCAAAGATCGTTGTTTTCCCGGCACCCGTATTACCGGATATGACAAATATTCGATTTTCATCCAGCTCGGTAAAATCAATGACTTCCCGATCTTTATATGGTCCGAATGCGGTCATGGTCAGTTTAATTGGTCTCATCTTCCTGTCCACCTCTTAGTCTATTGATTTTGACGCCGCAACTTCTTGCGCTGTTCGTTTTAATTCTTCTTGATTTTCTTGTAATATTTCGTTGAGAACTTCCTTGAAAAGCAATTCCGTTTCCTCTGTTACTTCTGTCCCTTTCACTTCTTGATAAAACGCTCGGAATAAAGACAAGTCATCCATTTGATGACGCGCGACTCTTTCTGTTTTTACACTTTGGCGATCCGTTGGCAAAATAATTTTCCGTTCAACATGCATCGCATTTGGGTAAACGGAACGAACCTTTTCCATCGGTGATAAAACCGGTGTCTCATCGAGTAGACGGACGAACACATAGTCTTCATTAATTGGATGTTTTAATAGGTCATCCATCGTGGCTTCGACCGTTCTCATGTCACGGATTGGTTTCAACAGTTTTTTCTCTATTGTTACTTGACCATGTCCGTCCATTTCCACAATGTAAAACCCTTTTTTATGATTTTCCTCTGAAATCGAATATTTAAGCGGCGAACCTGAATAACGAATCTTTTCGTCTAGTACAAAATGTGCTTGATGGAGGTGGCCAAGCGCTGTGTAGTGGAAGTTTTTAAAATGGTTGGCATCAACATATTCCGAGCCACCAATGGCAAGCGGGCGTTCCGAATCACTTGTGTTTTCTTGTTCTTCCCCGTGCGGAGTTACAAAGGCATGTCCGACAAAGACATGGCGCGCATCCGGATTCATATTTTTTTCAATGGCTTCAGTAATTTTTCGCATCGCATCATTATGAGAGCGAATCTCATCATCTGAAAATACATGTCGAACCACACTCGGATCCGTATAAGGTACAAGATGAAAGTGAACCTCGCCATATTCATCTCTCAGGATGACAGGTTCAAACGTCTGAGATAGTTGACCGACAATATGGTAACCATTCGCTTTCATAATGTTACTACCGAAATGAAGGCGTGTCGGGCTATCGTGGTTCCCGGCAACAGCCAAGACCGGAGTTTTTAGCTTGATAACGATAGTTTCCAGTACCTCATCCAGTAAGTTCACAGCTTCCGTTGGCGGTACTCCACGGTCATATAGATCACCGGCAATAACGACTGCATCCGGTTTCTCTTCTTCTATCGCTTCAATAAATTGTTGCAAAACATACCGTTGATCCTCGGTCATGTACACACCTTGGACAAGTTTTCCTAAGTGCCAGTCTGCGGTATGGAAAAATTTCATGGAATAATCGCTCCTTCATCCTTTTGCTTTTTCGAATCACAGGTTCATTGCTTTCATTTTTTATTTATGACCGTTACTTCTCGTCCTTTTCAATATACCACGTTACGTTTCACAACAAAATACAAAATGTTTCTTTCTCGCTCATATTTTACTGTTAAATGGGAGGTCGGGGACTGTTGAATTAACTGGGGGCACTGTTGATTTTTTTCTTTTTACTGTTGAATATACCCTCCTTTACTGTTGAATTTTGGAATTTTACTGTTGAATTACGGGATAGTACTGTCGAATTACGGGGTTCTACTGTTGAATTAACTGGGGGCACTGTTGAATTCTGCACTTTTACTATTGAATACTAAACGGGCACTGTTGATTTTTTTCCCACTCCCCTTACTGTTGTGCCTCCCGAACTTTTTCGCCCCTTCAACAAAAATACAATTGCCAAATGATTTGAGAAAACATTTATTAGATAAAACTACATACAGTGAGTCATCAGTATTCCCTCAAATGCACATTTACATTTTTTAGGATTTTGTCCATTCCATTTTTCCAATGATGACATACTTTATTAGTGAAATGATATGGGAGGTGAATGTTTGATGAGTGGTGGAGGATCCGGATACGGTGCAGGATTTGCACTGATTGTCGTGCTGTTCATTTTGTTAATTATTGTCGGTACAAACTATGTAGGCTTTGGTTATTAAAATAAGTGCCTCACCTCAGGCGATTAGCCGCTGGGGTAGGTAAAAGTTTCCCACAAAGCCTATAAAATCACAATAAGGGAAGGTGTTGCCTCTTTGCAACTGCCTTCCCTTTTGTAAAACTCCAATCAGTGTTTTATTTTAGAGTCCTGAATGGCGGGTAAAAGTGATATAAAAACACCATAATCATTCCTGACTATATTTAGGTAAAACAATGATTGCTTTAAATAAATCGCCATCAATTTGAATGGAAAATTTCCCTCTTTGGATTTCAATTAAACTTTTGGCAATAGATAATCCTAATCCGCTTCCTTCGCTTGTTCGGGATTCATCCCCTCGTTTAAACCGCTCCATTAGTTCATCCGCTGAGATATTTAATTCTGAGGCGGATATATTTTTAAAAACTAACCGCACATCATTACCTAAATCCTCAATATCAACATAGACTCGGGAACCTTCAAGGGCATATTTAAAGATATTCGATAATACATTCTCGATTGATCTCCACAACAACCGACCATCTGCTGTCACAAAAAGTTTATCTGCAGGAAAATTCAACTTAAATTCCAAATTTCTTGCTAAAATTTTATCGCCCACTTCCCCCAAACCTTGGTTAATTAATGAAATGATATCAATTTTTTCAAGATGGACCGGAATATCGCCGCTGGAAGCCTTTGCTGCTTCAAATAAATTATCTGTTAATACTTTCAATCTCTTTGATTTTTGATCCAATACTCCAACATACTCTTCTATTTTTGTTGGATCCTTTTCATTTTTCAAAAGATCCACATAGGTGATAATGGAAGTTAAAGGCGTCCTTATATCATGGGAAACATTGGTAATCAGTTCTGTTTTTAGCCGTTCACTCTTCAACTCATTGTCTACTGCATTTCTCAACCCATCAGTAATGCTGTTAATATTTTCTGCAAGCCTAGCAAATTCCCCTCGTCCTTTTATATCAATGTGATATTGAAGATTTCCGGCCTTAATTTCCTCAACACCTGCCTGAATCGCATTGAAGGACTTAATTTTTTTCAATGCAAACCATGCGGCAACTCCTAGCGTTACCGGGAATATGAAAAATGTTAAAGCAACCAAAAGCGGGTAGCCAACAACAAGCAAAACGGTTTTCACGGCAAGGCTTCCGTTTCGATAAACGTCTCCGATAAAATGAGCAAATTGACTAATGAGATTATATAACAATGTATGCTTAATGAGTGTTTTGTTTTTCCCATGCTTAATAAGTGAAAAAATAAGCACGAAACCAATCGCAGCAATCAAAACCGTTATGGGAAGAATCATTTTGTTATTCATTTCAAACAATAGATCTAATAATACGGTATAAAGTGCAATCAAGGAGACACATAACAGAACGTTTATATCATTATATAATTTATCAATTACATTTAAGTGAACCTCTAGATCTCGAAACGATTTTCTGCCGGTCACCAGAGCAAGATAGATAAAAGATAAGATAAATCCCGGCACTAAGTATGTCAATTTATATAAATTTTTTGCAGAAAGGGCATTATTTTCCTTCCATTCCTTTATATTTGTATTTAAAAACTTATCCGGAAACGCCAAATAAATAACCGTATTTTCCGGATCCAGCTCGTTTACTTGATCAGTAATCCAATATAAATAATCATTTTCCCTCGTTTCCTTTGGATAAATTTCTTGGTCATAATGATCAAATATAAAAAATGCAGGATAAGTTTCGAACTCCTGTCTTTCTTTCATCGTCGTATTTGTGTATACATTTGTACCATCACTGGCATAAAACAACGGTGTTTCATAATCTTCCATTTTTTGTAGTAAAAGGTAATATTCCCTTAAATCTCTTTGAATAAATTTATCCCTCTCGTGAGAAATCTCGTCGGCATATTCCTTTTTAAATTGTTCATAAATTTCCTCTTCACTTAATTTAGGATTATATTTCTTAGAGTTTTGAAATTGAAAGTATAACTCCTCTTCTTTATCCTTTAACTCATCCTCACTGATCGTTCCACCATTTAAAATATTTTCTTCATTCTTAAATTCACCCATTAATTTTGTTAAGTCGCTGATAAGTCCCTGACTCTCTTGAATGTATGCGGCGCTTTCAAAATAACTTTTTTGCAGTACACTATTAAAAGGGATCGTCATTATTTTCACCAGCGTTGTTATCGTTCCGGAAAAGAAGGCAATCATTATGATAAAAACAATGAATTTTGTCAGTTTTGAATGACTATATTTTTTCAACTTTATATCCAACTCCCCATACGACCTTTAAATATTTTGGCTCTCTTGGATTAATTTCGATTTTCTCACGGATTTTTCGAATATGTACGGCAACGGTATTTTCCGGATTAAAGGCCGGTTCATTCCAGACTTTTTCATAAATATCTTCTATCGAAAAAACTCTCCCGGCATTTGCGGTCAATAGTTTCAAAATTTTATACTGGACCGGGGTCAAATGGACTTCTTCGCCATCAACAGTAATGGTTTTCGTTTCATCATCAATCACGAGGCCTCCGCTTTGATATACATTGTTTTTCGTCTCAAGACTCCCTAATTTCGTATATCTTCTTAAGTTTGCCTTAACCCGCGCGATGAGTTCAAGCGGATTAAACGGCTTCGTTATATAGTCGTCGGCGCCCAGATTTAATCCTAATATTTTATCCGTATCCTCCGATTTCGCAGACAGCATAATTAATGGAATATTATTTTGTTCGCGAATTTTCATCGTTGCTTGAATCCCGTCCATTTTCGGCATCATTATATCCATGATGATCAGATGGATTTCATTTTGCTCAATGATCTCAATTGCTTCGATTCCATTAAAAGCTTTGAAAATTTTGTAGCCTTCATTTTCTAAATAAATCCCGATTGCATCGACTATTTCTTTATCATCATCACAAACCAATATGTTCATGAACGTTCACTCCTACTGTTTTCTCTTTCGCGCTAAATGTATCTTACCAATTAAATCTTAACAAATATTGGATTGATTTCTTAAGATTTTCTTATTGTTTTATACAAAAAAATAGCATATATTCGGTCATATCCATTTAAAATTAAGGTTTTCTTAAGATTTTCATTCACCTTATCTTAAGTTTTATACTTTATAGTCTTCTTAAAAGGATTCTTTACATACGATACGAGGGGGAGCAGAGATGGAAGTAAAAAAGATTTATCTGTTACTAACCGATACCGGAACCTTGTTTTCAAGATTAATAAAATGCTATACGAAAAAGCCCTATAATCATGCTTCGATTGCCTTTGACGGAGAATTAGCAACAGTGTATAGTTTTGGCAGGAAAAAGCCAAGAAACCCATTTTTGTGTGGATTTGTACGGGAGGATATGTTATCTGATTGGTTCAGACGGGCAAATTGTGCGATTTATTCGTTAACGGTAACAGAAGCACAGTTAAATCAAATGAAAAGCTATATTCGAGAGTTGGAAATACAAAAGGAGTTGTTTCGCTATAATTTATTAGGGGTTTTTGGCGTGATGTTCAATAAACCGATAGAAAGAAAAAACGCATTCTTCTGTTCACAGTTTGTCGCATCGGTTCTAAAGCATTGTAACGTGATTGATTTTACAAAAGATGTTTCCTTAATCAAACCACATGAATTGCCTTATACCGCAGCATTTCAATTGGTTTACGAAGGTAAATTGATGGCGTACGGTATGGGAGACCTTGCTGGTGAAAAAGGGGCACCTTCTGTATTGCAGGGATTTGAAGTACCCACCACTTAAGAATTATCAACCTGAAGTGGGGATTCCTGCAAACAACAGCGCAACCAATTGTTTATTGGTTTTTAGGGTGGGAAAATCAAGTTATACAACTGCTCATGCTATGTTTGAACTAAATTAATTTAAAATGAAACCTCTTTGATAATGCTTTAAAGTATGAACACAGTGGGCCATTGTCAAAATATGATAAAATAGTATAGCCAGTGATTAAACGGATTTGGAGGATTTATCATGCAAAAATTAATAGATATCGGACTAAACCTTACTGATAAACAATTTGCAAAAGACCGAGAAGAAGTGGTTGAACGAGCGTTGAAAAATGGAGTCAGTCAAATGATCCTAACCGGTTCCAATGTGAAAAGCAGTAAGGCCGCCGCAAATTTGGCTAAGGAATACCCAAATGTTCTTTTTGCTACGGCAGGCATCCATCCTCATGACGCCAAAAGCTTTCATCATGATTCGATTCAAGAGTTAAGACGTTTAGCTGAGCGGAAAGAAATGGTGGCAATTGGTGAATGCGGACTTGATTTTAACCGGATGTTCTCGCCGCAACCGATTCAAGAACAATGTTTTGAAGCGCAATTAGATTTGGCTGACGAGCTCGAACTGCCACTTTTTTTACACGAGAGAGATGCCCATAACCGTTTTTGTGAAATTTTTGCTCATCATGCACACTTAGCTGAAAAAGCAGTGGTTCATTGCTTTACAGGCAGTGTTGCTGAAGTGAAAAAATATATTTCGATGGGGTTCTACATTGGAATAACGGGTTGGATTTGTGATGAAAGACGGGGGCAGGAATTACAGGAGGCTGTCAAGTATATCCCGCTTGATCGTTTATTGATCGAAACCGATGCGCCCTATCTACTTCCGAGAAACTTGAAAAACAAACCGAAAAACCGGCGAAATGAACCGGCCTTCTTACCGCATATTGCCGGTGATATAGCCAAATACATGGGTGTTTCAGCCGAAGAAGTGGCTGAATACTCAACTGAAAACGCAAAACGGCTCTTTCAGTTACCTTGATTTTAGTGCCTGTTCTCCTGCACTTCATAGGACAGGCTTCTTCATCTTTTACAGATGTTTTTTGAAAACCGGTACTTGTTAAGCATTTTCCATTCCAAGCCATGACCTTTTCCGCAAAACTTTTTTAATTATTTGTAGTTTTGTAAGTTGGAATACTATCGTTCGTCAATGGGAATTAAAGACTAGGTCTTGTTACTCGTTGCTTCTTCCTTTTTATGCTATAATGAATTTTTGTTAAGAAATGGGAAATAATGTAAGAGGCTTGTTCCTTAAAAGCTAAGAAATATAGGGAAGCGGTAATATGACAAATGATGTTGTTCTAGCGTTAATCTTAACTTTATTCGCAGGGCTCGCAGCAGGAATTGGCGGTTTACTTGTTCTATTTACAAAAATAACAAACAAAAAATTTCTTTCATTTTCCCTAGGTCTTTCAGCGGGAGTGATGATTTTCGTATCCTTGGCTGATATTTTCCCGGAGGCTAGGGAATCTTTAACCGGTGTTTTCGGGGATAAATTTGGTTATATGGCAGTCATTATCGGCTATTTTTCCGGGATCATTTTTATTGGGCTACTTGATAAAATAACCGAACAAAAGTTGACTGTAAAAACGAAGGATACAAAAGATCCGGAGTTAATGCGCATCGGTATATTCACTTCCATTGCACTGGCAATTCATAATTTCCCGGATGGAGTCGCTACATTCATGTCCACACTCCAAGAACCGTCAATCGGGTTTGCGATTGCTGTCGCGGTATTTATTCATAATATACCTGAGGGGATTGCTGTTGCGATTCCGATTTATTATGCCACCGATAATAAATTCCGATCATTTTTATGGGCCTTGTTTTCAGGTTTAGTTGAACCTGTGGGTGCCTTATTAACTTATCTGGTTCTTATGCGTTTTTTAAATACAACCGTACTCGGTGTTGTTTTAGCCGTTGTTGCCGGGATGATGGTATTTATTTCTATATCTGAACTTTTACCAACAGCGAAAAAATATGACGAAGGTGACATATCGATATACGGTTTTGTTTTCGGTATGCTCATCATGGCCATCTCACTATTGTTATTGGGTGAATAAACAGTTACATAGGGATAGGTTTAAACCATCTAGTACTATAAAATTTTTGAACCCTCCAGCAAAAACCTATTTTTTGGCTCAGTTTAATTTAAATGTTAAAAAATACAAGGTTTAAAGGAAACCCTATTAGTCGGGCTTCCTTTATTCTTGTTGAACTAAACTCCCGTGAACCGTATAAATCATTGTTGTTCGCTTCTTCTATTCTTGTTGAACTAGCAACCCCTGTTACAAGGAAAATTTTTAAACAAAAAGCCTTTGAATATGATAAATCGTTATTACTAAAGTTGATAAAGAACCTAAAATTGTTAAAACTAAAATTTTCCGGTCTTTTTGCTTTTCTGAAGGTTTATTTAGTTCATAAAATACTGCAATCCACAAAAGAATGGTTGCTAAAGCAAGAATGCTCATTTAAAATTTACTTCCTTCCAGAACTTTTTATTGAATAAGACTGTTGAGGTACTGAATATGATAAAAGCTGCTAATAACGGCCTTTCCGTCAGCAATTTCATTCACTTAACACCTACTTCAAACTCGCAACTCCTTAGTTTGAACTACTTACCATTCTTTCCGTCATTTTCATTATATCTTCCTGAGATAATGAATCAGGTCCTTCGACAATTAATGTATATCGGAGACCATTTTCATCCCAAGTATAAGAATTGATTTCTTTCATGAATTCGGCGTTTTGCCCGCGAATTTTCAACCCCGTGTCCGAAATAGCCAACTCTTTCTCCTCAGGGGTTGGAAAAATGGACAAGTAAATCAGCGGAATTCCATCGCCATTTTTATAGGTGATGGTGATTTCTGTTCGGTTGATTTCACCCTTCAGTTCATCAATTGTAACATTATCCATTGTCAAGTTTTCTTCATTTAGCACTAAAAACGGCTTACCCAACTTTTCTACTGCTTCTTCAATTGTTCCATTACTTTGATTCATTTCGTCTTTAAGATGAACGATTTCAACATTATCCGGTAAAGATAAGGTAAACGTATCATCTGAAATTTTTGTTGATGTGTCGACTTCTGTATATGCGAACTCTGTACGGCTGCTTCCCACGATGTTTATGCTTTTGACCGGAAACCATGTTTTTTGGTCAATCCAAATTTCGATTTCGCCAAATATCGAGTCTTTCTCCTTTGGTTCCAGTTTGATGTGATGTGTTTCAAAGCCATTGACCTTTTCCTTACCAATTAGTTTATACTTATGACTATCTTTCAATGTTTCCAAAAATGAAATCACTTGCTCCTTTTGGCTTTGATTAGGTAAGTCAAGTGAGCTCACATCGTCCATTACCATTGCCTTATTTTGTTTTTTATCAAAAGAAATAATTGATTTCCCGTCATTAACAGTTACACCTTCTTCACCGGTCTTTGTATCCTTCATTGTTATTTTTGCTTTTCCATCTTCACTGTGATATTCTTCCGTTGTATAACTTTCCTCAAGCTTATCATCTTCATAAATCTTTAATTCACCTTTTGCATAGTAAGCTTTTTCATCTTGATCGGCTGCTAACACCTTCGTAATGATTTCATCCGTTGACACACCCGTCACCCCTGAACATCCTGATAAGATTCCGATTGCGATTAAAGAACTTGTAAATATTACTTTTATTTTCAAAACCTTCCATCCTTTCTTAAGAGACTTGTTTATTGTCCCTGTATATAATAAAATTTTTGACTTCTTTCACAACAACAGACGGCGAGTTAATCGTTTCATAGTTGGACAACAAGAATTACTTTTTCTTGAATTGACCCAACTTTTTTCAACAGGCACCTTTATTATTAGGTCTTTATCCTGCTATCCCAGGATGAACCCCGGTCATTTCCGGGAAACTCGTCCCTTGTCATTCCTGAGACGAGGAATCTATCCCCTGCAGCCAGCATGCAACCAGCGTTCCATAACCTGTTTGTGACCATATTTTTATTTTTCCACAGTGTTGTTCAATTGCCATTTTTGCAATGCTTAAGCCGAGCCCTGATGTACCGCCTTGTCCCCTTGCCGCTTCGACTTGGACGAAAGGCTCAAATACTTTCTCCAAATCATCTTCCGGAATAGCTTTTCCTTCATTTTGAATCAATAGAATTGTCCCGTTTTCTCTCCAAGCTTCTAATTCTTCAACAAAGGGAGCAAACACCCATTCAGGAAGCGGACTTGTTTGGGAAACTGCGGCAAGCCAAATATTTTTCCCTTTCTCCGTGTAGCGAATTGCATTCATCATTAAATTATCAACAACCCGAACCATTTGCTTTACATTGAGCAAAAAATTACCTGTAACCGCTTGTTCGCTGATAAGATTTATTTCCCGCTTACGGCAAGGGCCTTCATAACCTCCTAAAAGCATTTCAAAAAACTCTGCGCCATCCACTTCAACAAATTCAAGCTTATTCTTCGCAGACTTTAATGTTGTAAATAAAGTTAAGTCATTGATCATTTCTTTCATATAATTTAATTTTTCAAAAATAACCGCCCGATACTCTTCTTTTTCTTGTTCTGTCAAGTCTTGTCGTCCATTTAACGCTTCAAAATATGCATGAATTGCGGTCAACGGTGTCTTTAAATCGTGTGAAAGAGCGGCAACAATATATTCCTTTTCCTGTTGTTGTCTCTCTACTTCCTTATTTGTTGTTTCGATTTGCTCTCTCATTTTCTCAAAATGCGAAATTAAGTCACCCATCTCGTCATTGGAGCGAGGAAGTTCTTTGTGTCCTTTTTTCCCAATGGCAAAAGCGTTCATTTCCTCCCTTAATAACAGAAGTGGACGAGTTAATTTTCGATTTAACAAATTAATTACCCCGAAGTAAATAACAACAAAAGACAGAAATAGGAAACTTGCTAAGATAAGTGTCCGGTGATTGACACCTTCAAGCCAATCATTTCGGGCAATCGTCACCTCGTAAATCCCGATGAGATCATCACCCGAAAAAACGGTCTGTTTATAAGTGTACGTGCGGTGTTCCTTTTTTAGTGTATTTAAATCTTGATAAAGTGAATCCCGTTGTTTCAATGTGTACATCTCGACGCCAGTCTGATCCAGCGTAGAATATAGCTTTAATCCATCCTTACGGTACAACTTAATATTCATGGACGAATCTGTACGTTCTTGCAATTGTTTATAATTTTCAATCGGTTGTGCTTTGTAGAGGGATGGATTCATCAGCAACGGTTCCAATTGGTCAATTTTTTCCTTCATTTCCATATATTCGACAAAATCACGCTTCTCATCAAACTGCGATAGACTAATATAGAAAAAATATAGAGCGATGATGGGCAAAATCATTACAATTAAGTAACTGGTCATTAACCATGGTTTCAGTCTCATTGTTTCATTTCTCCAATAAAGCGGTAGCCTACTCCCCAGACCGTTTGAATATACTTTGCCGTTTTTGCGTCGTCCTTGAGTTTTGTCCTTAAGCCCTTAACATGAACGGTAACCGTGTTATTTCCATTGAGATCTTCCTGCTGCCAAACATGTTCATATAATTCTGATTTGGAAAATGTTTGGTACGGATTTTTGGCTAAAAGAAATAACAATTCAAGCTCCTTTGCGGTTAGCTGGACGGTTTCGCCATTCACATAAACAAGTTCGTTGTCGAAATCGATTTTCAGCCCGTTATTGTATTCATGAATTTTTGCCTCATCTGTTTGCATATAGCGACGATACCGACGTAAGTGTGAACTAATTCTCGCAGTTAATTCATCTAATCGGAATGGCTTTGTAATATAGTCATCGGCACCTAAGTCCAACCCGCTAATTTTACTGTCGCTTTCGGTTTTGGCACTGACAATTAAAATGGGAATATCACTTTCCAGTCGGATAGTTTTGCAAAGGGTAAAGCCATCCATTTCCGGTAACATAATATCGACAAGTGCCAGATCATAGGTGTCTGTTTTAAAATCTTCCCACCCCTCTTTACCGGTAGATGCCCAAGTAACAAAGTAGCCCTCCTTTCGTAAATGATCACACACAATACGAGCGATGGAAGCATCGTCTTCAACAATCAAAATTTTTTCTTTATTCCCCATCAAACATCCCTCTTTCACTTTTAATTATAAATCGCTGTAAAAATGAATTAAGAAATCTTTATAATTGCTTAATAATTTTGTGCGGTTCCATTGGAAATAGGTTAAGAGCGCACACAAAAAAACGATCCGAGTAAGATTGACTTGCATATATATAGTAGAATAAACTACGAAACCATCAAAGTATAGTGTCGTAAAGTAATCGCATTGATGTTTCTCCATGTTTTTAGTGTTCTCAAACAGGTTTCTTACAGTTTTGGCTTCTCTATTAAAATAAAGAATAAAGAAAACTCGGCGACTGCAGATCCGTAGTCAGCGAAAATACATTTTCGCTTGCGAGGTAATGCTACCGAAGCTTCTCTAGTCACCGAAAAAATATAAAATTTTTTCGGCTGCGATGTATTCCAGTGAAGCTTTCCTTATGCACTTATACTTAATTCTTAAAATTTCCAACTACGTCGAAATTGCTTCTTTGCTAGAAATTTATACTTTCTTAACGTATAAAAAATTAGGACATTTACCCTTGCTCCGATTCCAATCGGTTCATATTAGAAATCTTTCGTCAGCGCTCATGTATAATTTACATTGAATTGCTAAATAATTTGGAATGGAATGTCTGATATACGCAAGAAAACATAAGTCATTTTTGGGATAAAAAAGGGGATCAGAGATAAATTTATAGGGAAACGGACAACATTTGAGGTCCATATCAAACAGGTAAAGGCGGGAGTTATTAATGGAAAATGGTTTGGAACAATTGGAAATGTTGCTGGATGATACATTACAAATTGTTGATCATATGGTCGTCGATCGAGAATATGAAGATATGCTCACTTCTGTAAAAAACGGGCTGCTTATGCAGAGACAAAGCGTTAAAGAAATGAGAAACACTTCAAGAGAGGAACAACAAATAGCAGCTAATTTTATAGATGAAAACTTGAACAAATTAAACGAAATTGTGCAAAAATTAGAAAGCATTTTACTGGATGATTATCAATCAACAACGGAACATCGCATCGAACAATATGAACAGCTGTCTCTTGAAAACCAAATGGAACAAACAGAAACGTACCATGACAAAATCGATTACTTAAGTGCGGTTAAAATCCGGGAAAACATCAATCGGATGACCGAAGTTTTGCTGCAAATCAGATCTTAACTTATTTGTGTTGTGTATCTTTGTAGTTTTTCCACATACTGTCCATGCACTTTTAAATCTATGTTTGTTCATTAAACAGTATTTGGAAGCAAGAACAGACCGCATTTCTAAAAATCGAAATGCGTGTGCCTATTCTTGTATGTTAAGAAAAAAGTCGCAGCTTTTACGTGCAGAATATAGGTTATCTCTTTTCCTAATAAATTTTGAAGATCAGGTAATTAGAGTTCATCTTAATCACCTAATATTTTCACCATATAATCATAATTGTGCTTGTTAATTTGAATCACCTTTTCTTCAGTGTAGCCCAATTTTTTGTATAAGTGTTTGGCAGAAACATTTCCGTGTGCCACATTTAGAGAAATTCGTTTATAGCCTTTTTCTTTTGCAACTGTTTCTGCTTTTTTAATGAGCGCTGTACCAATCCCGTGCCCTTGAAATTTTGGGTGTACACTTAAGGTATCGATATAGTAATCTTTTTCATCAGCTTCCTGATCAAAGGATTTTAAGGGGTTTCCTTGTTTTTTTCTTAGCCTGTTTAATATCGTTTCATCCAAGCGGGCTGCATCCTCACCCGGATAGGTAATCACGAGACCTGCCACTTTATCCATGACACTAGCAATCCAAATATTTTTGTAGCTAAACCGATTGATATCTTCCCGGAAATATAAAGCAAGGGTGTCACGAACATTTTGCGGTTTTGTTTTTCCTGTTAGTAATTCCGCTATATCTCCGTTAGCCACACGAATGAGTTCCGCTGCCGGTTTTGCGTCATTTTTTACAGCCGCTCGCAATATCAATTCCGATGCCAATATTTCTTCCCAAATTGTTCCATAGGGAGCACCACCTGAAGTATAGCCCGCAACAAAATAAAATGTTCCGTCTGACTCTTCTTCAAAATAATCATCATAAGATAATTGTTTCTTCTTTTTCACTTTTTCTATTCTCCTTTTTCGATTCTGGGGACAGGTGTATTGTTCATAAACAATAATCAATCCGGTACACGGACCCTGTACCATTACTCAAATTTTATCAGGAAAAAGTTGCCCATCTTCCCTCCTATCTTTTCTGAGAGTCGCGGAAGACGGCCTATTTATTATATCACATTAACAAAGATTACCTTTTACATAGAGGGGATGAGGATAGGTGCATTAACCTGACTATGCCTATATACTATCGGGTACAGTCAATTTTTGCAAAAAGCATCGTTTTACTTATTCCGACATCCAACAAGAGTCATTATTTCTATTCATTGGACGTAGTACTTATTCCCCGCACTTTCCAAATGTTAAATTTTATACTATAATAATGTAAATAAAATTAACATGAATATGGAGGGTGTTCAATTGCTATTTTTCAAACGGGAGATTAATAAAATTGAAGAAAAAATAGAAGAAACCGAGAATTTTGAAGGTCAAATACAAGTGGCGGTTGATCAACTAAAAGGTGTGGTAGAGCAAGTAAAAATTGCCACTATGCAATTAGAAATGACCTCTTCCTCCAGTAAAAACAGCACGAATAAATTATTAGCACATAGTGAAAAAACAGTCACTTATACGCACCGGGTGGCCGACAAAATGCATTCTATTGAGGAGTCGGCCGTGCATATCTCTGCTTCCTCACAGGAAATATTATCAACTTGTAAAACATCCGAGAAGACGATCGAACACTCATGGGATTCTCTTCAAGCACTTCAAGGAAAATTTGAAGAGCTAAGAATGAGTCATCAAACTTTATTGAAGCAAATGAATCAATTAGTGAAGCTATCCGATCATATCCATGAAATTGTTCATACAATCGGTGCCATCTCACAAAAAACAAAAATCTTAGCCTTAAATGCCGCCATTGAAGCAGCAAGAGCGGGCGATGCCGGAAAGGGATTTTCTGTTGTTGCCAATGAAGTGGGAGAACTGGTTAACCAAACCTCTGTAGCAGTTGAAGATTCTCGAAAAAATATTTATTACATACAAGAAGAAATTAAACGTTCCGCAGAAATGGTTAAAAGAGAAGCAAAGGAAGTGGAAGCCGGCACAATAGAATTTGGAAACGTTCTTCATCATTTAGAATCTTTTAAAGAGAAATTAAGTCAAATTACAAATATGGTTTTTGACTCGACCACTGCCGTTGATCAACAAACAGAAAGCGTTCAGGAAATTACGAATCTACTAGACCAAATCTCATTATTATCCATTGAAAATAAAGAACATGTTATCGTCGTTCATGAAGACATGGACAAACAACATGAAAGTGTCAGACAAATCCTATCGATTAGTGATTCCCTTACAACAACATCAAATGAATTGCAAAAGCTTGTTCATCATGATAGAAGTGAATTCCAGCCGGTGGATACGGCGCTCATTGAAAAAATTAAGAGCAACCTGACTGACCTGTTACAAATGACAGAATTACAAGACATGAGTTTTTCTACCCATAAAAGACTACTTGATGACATACTTAAAAACAATCCGGACTTAGAAGCAATTTGGACAAACAATGTTGATGGAACATTCGTCTATTCAAACCCAAAAGCAGCATTGATCAATGCAAAAGCACGCCCTTGGTTCACACATGCTTTATCGGGAAATCCCTACGTTTCCGAAGTTTATTTTTCAGCATTAACAAAGAAACCATGTATAAGTGTATCTTTTCCCATATATAAGGAAAATCAAATTATCGGTGTTCTTGGTGCAGATGTGACGATTAACTAGGGGACAGGTATATTGTCCCTAAGTGTTTCTGCCTTTTTCGGTTGTAAGACAACATCCCTACATGAATTTCAAAATCTTTAAACATGAAAATATCAATATGGCAAGTTCCCAAAAAACCAATATTTCTGTACAAAAGACACAAAATTTTTTCCTATATGGATACCATATTTCGTTTTCAAATATCTTTTAGGGTTTCAATCATTAACATTCACATCCCTCTAAAAATTTTTAAACCCTATACGTTTTTTATTTATACATATAGGACATCTTTTGGGAAATTGAAAACCTTTTTGTTTGAAAAATTTTTGTTCACCAACCGTAAAGACAAACCGATTTCCACATTCCCAGCATTTTAGGATAAGGTCTTGTGGTGCAGCACCATTTAATAATTGTTCTATCTCTTCCTTTCTTTTTTGTACTGCGATATTATCGATCGGTGCATTCGATTCGATTGCACTTATCGTTTCGCGGATTTTCCCCCTTACTTTTTTGTAATCGATTTTTTCCCAAGCTTCCAAATAAGATGTGTATTTATCATCGCCTGATTCTTTAATTTTATCTAAAAACAAAAAGATCATATGTCGGTTACGATCTTTTAAATACTCCATATTTGGTATCGGTTTCCCCGCTTCTATCCATAAATCCCATTCAGATAATAATTCATCCGCTCTTTGATCTGCTTCAATTTTCCAGCCGCGATCTGTAAAAACAATCATTGGAAGCTTTCCAAAATATTCGATATCCAAAAAGTCATGATCAATCATCCAATCTATTTTTTCTGTAATATCTGCTATTTTTTCTGAGTTAAAATAGCCATAGACCGGACACCGATCTAACCCTAGTGCCAAAACTTTTTTATCACGGGAACCTTTTAATATTTTGGCAAGAATTGTTCGGCCACCTTGTCCAATAATTTCATCAGCTGCTCTTAAAATAGCCAACTTCTCATCTACGGTTAAGGTATTCTTATTGATTTTCATTTTGGTGAGCATCTCCTATTCGTGGTATATTGGGACAGATTCATGGTCCCTAAGCCCAGCAACATATAGAGGAAATTTGCTTGGTATTGCTTTTTTAAGGCATTCCATATGACAGAACATCTGTTGTTCTTGTTGACTACCTTTGTCTTTAGAAAAACTGTTTATTTATTCTTCATCGTTCCTTTTTAGTAAATATATACGTTCATTATTTTCTTATCATAATTCAAGCCTGTCTTCTTATTCAATGCTGACAAAACCGAAATCAAAGATGTTTTATTTTATTGTATCAAATATTTTGCGAGTGTTGCAGTTGGAAAATAGATACTTTTACTGTCGGAATGATGAAAAGTTTCTAAAAAGATTAGCGAAGTAGAATTAATAATTTTAAGGAGTTCTTACATAGTTAAAAAACCCACCATCCGTATGGAAGTGGATTGGTGGGGTCAATTAGGTCAAATCTTTTTCAAAAAGTAAACTCAAGGGAGGGACAGGTTCCTGATATCATCTGTTATTGTCATAATTAAAGATAAAACTCTAGTATTGTTAATTCTTTAAGGAACCTGACCCCTTGTACCGGGTTTTAGTTTAAGGCTGCCATGATACGTTGGGGATCATATCCGATTATCCATTTACCGTTAATTTCCGTTTGAGGTACACCGAATTGACCGGTTTGGTTGACAAGTCTCTGCATCATGATTGGATCTTTCTCTACATTCACTTCTTTAAAAGGGATATTTTGTTGAGTTAAGAAGTTTTTTAACATTGTACAATAAGGACAATGAGTTGTTGTATAAACCGTTATTTTATTTTCCATAAAAATTCCTCCTTGAATAATTTTATACATATAGGGGTATTGAAACTGCTAAAGATAAGACAGCAGTAAATTACCGTGTACCCGTGAAATTGATATTTTTCTATATTCACTTACCTCTCTAATGCCAAGCACTCATGCCGCCTTTTACGTTATAAATTTTTTGAAAACCTTGTTTCTTTAAGATTTTCGCTGCTTTTGTACTCCTCATACCGCTTTGGCAAATAACAACAACTTCTTTATTTTTATCAAGTTTGTTCAATTTCCTTGGCAATTCTGAAAGGGGTATATTAATGAATTGCGGCCGGTGATTTGCTTTATATTCTCCAGGTGTACGGACGTCGATAAATTGAACCCCTTTATCACTAAATTTTTCTTTCACTTGTTCGACTGAAATATTTGTGATACCTTTCACCGGTAAAAATCGACGAATAATAATTAAAGCAAGCAAAGTGATTAACACCCATTGTAAAATTTCCATTGTATCTCTCCATATTTGCATATTTTATACGAAAAATTATGTTTAATCCTTGTCCATAATTGTTGAAATGCGATCGTGTAAATTTTTTGTCACCCCTATATACCCGCATAGGTATTAAAAGTTGTAAAGAAAACTCGGGCGTCTGGTCCTTTAGGCAACCAAAGAGCCGTAGTCAGCGAAAAAACATTTTCGCTTGCGAGGTAATGCTACCGAATCCTCTCTAGTCACCAAATTAATATAAAATTTTTTCGGCTGCGATGTATTCCCGCGAAGCTTTCCTTGTACACTTATGCGTTAGGAAAGTAGAAATTGAAAAATTTTTACTTTCCTATTAGCTGAAAAATTGATGAACTTTATCTACTTTTTACCAGTAATTCGACCGCTTCTTTTACAAGTTTTTCCGTGCTTTCTCCTTTTTCAATATTTTCACGAACACATTGTTCTAAATTCAAGCTGACAATTAAACCGATAGTCCGATCGATGGCGCTGCGAGAAGCTGATAATTGGGTGACCACATCTTTACAGTCTTTATTTTGCTCAATCATGTTTAAAACACCTTTAATTTGACCTTCAATTCGTTTTAGCCGGTTTACGACAGATTTATTATACTGCAATTATTCTCCCTCCTTACCAAGAGCCGTTCATATTTGCGATGCCATTTGAAAACTTCGCCAATCTGTAATAGCAGCAATCGTGTTGTTTTTGACTTTTTCATTGATTTCCCATGAAAATACACCCGATAAAGCAATAATACTACGAGACTGTCTTAAAAGCACACTGTTCCCTAAAAGTTTCAATTGTTTTCCAACCAAGCAGTATGACGGGAAATTATCCCACGGGCTGCACTCACTCTACTCTTTACATTTCGATAAAGGAATTTTGGGACTGCCCTTAAGGTTAAATCCTATTATTTAAAATTATATTCGGTTACGATTTTTTCTCTTCCGGTCACTAAATCATTATAGTACTCATATAAGCTGATACCAAGATAAGAACCGGAAATATTATACACATTTGTATACCCTAAATGCTGCAGTGCCATTACCATATTATAACTACGCTGACCGGAGCGACAATGAATATAAACCGGACGATCTTTCGGAATTTCATCCAATCGCTCTCTAAACTCACTTAATGGAATATTAATTGCGTTTTTTAAATGACCTGCATTATATTCACTTTTTTCACGAGCATCAATGATGAATGCGTTACCTTCCACTAACTTTCGAACCTCTGAAACTTTCACTTCACGATAGACGCCATGCAATAGATTCAATGCAACCATTGCAGCATGGTTCACCACATCTCTTGCTGTTCCGAGCATCGGTGAGTATGTTAATTCCAAATCTTTCAAGTCCTCTAACGTCCCATTCATGGTAATCATCGTTGCAATCACATCAATCCGTTTATCAACATTCCCTTTACCAATTGCTTGAGCACCTAGAATTCTTCCAGTGGGAACTTCATAGACTAATTTAAAGTGCATAGGTTTGCTGTTTGGCATTAGCCCAACCTTATCTCCCGGCAATACGTAAACTGAATCACATTGAATCCCCGCTTGTTCAGCAGTTCGCACATTTAAACCGGTTGCTGCCGCATTTAAATCAAATAGGTGAATAGAGAATGAACCAATAACACCTTTTTGTCTGTTCATATTTCCATATATATGGTCGGCAGCAGCTCTTGCTTGTTTTTGGGCTGGTCCTGCAAGCGCTAATCTTGTTGGTTTGTGCAAAATTTTATGATAAACTTCAATCGCATCTCCAACAGCATAAATATCCCTGTCACTTGTTATATAATTCGCATCAACTTTAATAGCTCCGGTTTCACCTATTTCAAGACCGGCATCTTTCGCTAACGTTATTTCCGGTTTAACTCCAATAGCCAATACAACTGTTTCGGCATCGACTTTCTTACCGGAGTTCGTTACTATATAGTTCTCCTCTATTTTTGCTAAACCGTCATTGACAATTAGATTGATGCCGTTGTCAACCATCTCTTTATGGAGAATTTGTACCATATCGTAATCAAATGGTGTCATCATTTGATTGGCAAATTCAATTAACGAAACTTGGTAACCGGCAAGTTTCAAATTTTCCGCTACTTCAACTCCAATAAATCCGCCACCGATTACAGCAATATTTTTTACCCCGTTTTGTTTAATATGCGTATTTAAATGGTCAATATCCACTACATTTCTTACTGTGAAAACATGCGGCTGGTTTACTCCTTCAATATTTGGTCGAATTGGTGAAGCGCCGGGTGAAAGCACTAATTTATCATAACTTTCTTCATATGTTTTTTCGGATAGTAAATCTTTTACTGTAATCGTTTTTCTGTCTCGATTAATTTTTACGACTTCATGATGGACTCTTGCCTCAATATTGTATCTTTTTTTGAACACTTCCGGTGACATGAGAACTAATTTGGAACTATCTTCTACAATCCCACTTAAATGATATGGGAGCGAACAGTTTGAAAAAGACACATGCGGTCCTTTTTCGAACATAATCACTTCCGCATTTTCGTCAAGTCTGCGAACTCTGGCTGCAACCGAAGCCCCGCCAGCTACGCCCCCGACTACTAAAATTTTTCTTCTCATATTGTATACCTCTTTTCAAATTTAGTTAATGTAGAAATCAAGCTATAGCTCTCGTACATATTTTTAGTTAGGGTTCCACGATATCTCCTTGCCAAGCCATCATTCCACCAAGCATATTGGTTACGTCAAAGCCTTGTTCGACTAAAAATTCACAGGCCATCGCACTTCTTCCCCCGGCATGACAAACAATGTAATAATGTTCATTTTTATTAAGGTTACTTAAAGAATTTGGCAAATCTCCCAAGCGGATATGCTTTGCTCCGGGAATCATGCCTTGAGCGACTTCATCATCTTCGCGAACATCAATGATATTTACCTTTTCTCCCCTTTCTAATTTCTCTTCCAACTGTTTTGCAGTAATATTTTTCATTGATATACCTCCAAATAATTTGTGATAGGTTGATTTTTTTGACGGGGTGCAAGACAATTACCCCTGTGGGTATTTTTTAGATAATAACTCTCTTATATTTATAATGGTAAGATAATCATATACCGGGTGGGGTAATTTTGTCAACCGATTTGAAACTGATGATTCTGAGATAATACCCTTGATTCAACTGGCGGTCTGTTTGAGCGTAGTTTTTTCCTGCTGCTTATTTTATTGATTGGTTATACCGGTTACCAAATTTATTTATAATTGACACATTCCGTACCGGGAAGATCTAATTCGCTATCCACCGTATGGAATGTTATATGTTATTCAGTTAACATTATTCGTTAACTGTTGTCGATTTCTATAATACCCTATAAATTTTCTCAGAGTCTGTTTAAACCATCTCAAATTTTATCCTATCGACATAGTAAAACAGGGACTAACATGGAGACCGGTTTATTGATTGCACTTGGGACGACGAACTGTCCCGGTGTGTTTTTCTTGTCAAATACATTGGTAACCGTTTACAATAGTAGTGAATTCGTATCCATTGTAAGAATTCGGGGATTCTAAGTTATTAGTAATTAATCTTATTACTATTTATAACTTAATTACAAAATTTAGAGAGGGTGGATCGCTTTTCCGGAAAAGACTTAATGGAATGTCACGTTTCAAATTCTTAGGGGATTGTATTTCAAATAGTTAACAGCAAAGGGGATGGAGAAATGGTAACATTTTTTGGGGGAATTGCACTTTTACTATTAGGATACTTCACTTATGGTAAATATGTAGAAAAAGTATTTATGCCAAATTACGAGCGAAAAACGCCAGCCTATTCGAATGCAGATGGGGTGGATTATGTGCCAATGAGTAAGACAAAAAACTCGCTCATCCAATTATTAAATATTGCCGGTACAGGACCAATTTTCGGTCCAATTATGGGTGCGCTATTCGGACCGGTGGCGTTTTTGTGGATTGTTTTAGGCTCCATTTTTGCCGGTGCCGTTCATGATTATTTAACAGGAATGATTTCTATCCGAAACAGAGGTGCACATATCCCGGAACTTGCAGGAAAATTTTTAGGAAAAGCATCGAAGCACGTAGTTAATGCATTTGCACTGTTATTATTATTACTCGTTGGTACCGTTTTCGTTACAACGCCTGCTTCCATGCTTCATATTTTAATTGATAAAAAAGTTGCTTTAGGAGTAATTATTGGTGCAATCTTTTTTTATTACTTATTATCTACAGTTCTACCGATTGACAAAATTATCGGTCGCCTCTATCCATTCTTTGGTGCCGTTTTATTAATAGGAACCCTTGGCGTAGCGGTTGGTATGTTTGTAAGTGGCGATGCAGCTAAAATTCCGGAATTATCTTTAACGAATATGCATCCGGACAACATACCAATTTTTCCAATGTTATTCTTTACAATAACTTGTGGGGCCCTATCCGGTTTCCATGCTACGCAATCGCCAATCATTTCAAGAACAACAAAGAGTGAAAAAGAAGGACGCTTTATTTTTTACGGAATGATGATTGCTGAAGGTATTATTGCCATGATTTGGGCCGCAGCTACAATGGCCATTTTTGATGGAATGACGTTAAAGGAAATGATTGCTGAAGGTACTCCTTCACTTGTTGTGAATGAAGTGTCTGTTTATTTACTCGGTGCTGTAGGAGGTACGATTGCTGTTTTGGGTGCAGTTGTATTACCGATTACTTCCGGCGATACTGCTTTCCGTGCAGCTCGAAATATTATTGCAGACTATATTAAACTACCACAAAACAAACTGGCAAAACGTTTATTTATTGCACTGCCTTTATTTGCAATTTCTGTTGTATTAACACAAATTGATTTTAACATCCTATGGCGCTATTTCTCTTGGGCGAACCAAGGAACCGCTGCACTTGCTCTTTGGATTGGTGCTATGTACTTGTATGTTAAAAAGAGAAATTACTGGATTGCGTTTATACCGGCCGTTTTTATTACGTATATGGTATTTGTCTACATTCTAAATGCGCAAATTGGATTTAGGTTGGATTTAAACCTTTCATTTATCATCGGGATTTTTTTAACAGCTGCTACAATTGGTTATTTTTATTGGAAAGGTCGCCATAACCGTCAAGAAAGTATAAACGTTGACGAAGAAGCGGCATAATACGAAACAACGGCTGCTCCCGATTACGGTGGGCAGCCAATTCTTTTGGTTACAATAGTCACCGATACCATTTGGTGTTCAAGAACGGGGCATTTAATTATTAGATGGGACAAAATACGAAATACTACTTTTTAAATGCGTGCTCATCTTTCAACTTTTCTATAAGCCACTTCATATAGTTTCTTAATAAAACATTTTAGTAGCTCGAAATTTTTCTTTGAATCAATACATTCAAGTGGAATATAAACTTCATGTTTTTTCAGGCTGAAACTTCTCATTTCTTTAATATCAAATTTTAATATTTCTTGGATTTCCTTTTGAATGGTCTTCCCTTTTGTAGATTCAGGGTTCCCCGGGTCAACATGAAGGATTAAGTATTGGTACTTTTTATCTCCATGTAAAGTTGCAAATTTCCTCTTGCCTCTCCAGCCAAGCCGGTTATACCCTGGGGCAAAACTACTTTCTGGAATCGCAACTTCCATTTGGCCAAGTTTGCACAGGTATTTATGTAAATCACCGAATACTAGTAGCTCGTTCATTTTTAGTTAACTCCCTAGTTTGGTGAATAAAAGTTCCAATTAATTTTTCTTTATCAGTTAAAAATGAAGCAAACTTTTAAGCACCTCTAACTCTGCTTGGGTTAAAGTGATTCCTTTTCCCATTTTCTCTTTGTTCGGGGCCCAATCACGCAAATCATATTTCGGCTCTTTTCCGTTCCAACTAATGACGTTTAATTCTTTCGTCCAACCTTTTGATGACTCCGAAAGCACACCAATATGTTCAACGATTTCATATTTTAATTCTGCCATAGAAAATATCTCCTTCATTATTTAGTTAGTGCTGTTGAAATTACCCAATATTTTTAGAAAGTAGCCTAAAAGAATCACTAAATTTGGGTTTTTGTAATAAATTTGCTGCTACTCCTTCCATGAACATGTCTTATGCTACGTTATGCCCTATCCTCATCGATCTCAATCCCAATTACAAACCGGTCAAACCGATTTTTCCCTTGAAAGTATAATACCTTAATTACTGATAAAGTCAATTCGTTTTTAAAGTAATTATCTCTATAGATTTCCTTCTATAAGGAACTTTTATAGGAACAGTAATTAGACTTCCATCAAATGAAAGTTTCATTGTATTCTTCACACCTTTCTTTTTGAACGTCTCTTCTATACTGCTTCGATGATGAAATCCATAAATGACTGAATGATAATGTTATTTTGATGACTAAAAGAATTTACAATTCTAATAGTTATTTAAAATGCTCCTCTTAATACCAGATTAATGTATGTGTCCTTTTCTAATAACCTACTATTCTTTAGTGTCTCAATCGTGGCATCAACACTATCACGAACTTGAGCAAAGATTTGTTCTAATGTTATATTGGACACTAATTCCAGACGGTTTATAACGACAGACATAACTTGTTCAATGTACTCATAGAGATGTTTTATAAATAGATTTGTGTTATAAAGCAACTCACCAGAATGTACAATTGAATTTCTAATTCGATAAAGTCTGTGCACATGTTGTTGGATATTTATTTTATGTTTTTCTAATAAATCAGCACATTTTTTTCCATCTTTTAGGATACTTATGAACTCTATAAATCTGTAAAATAATAAACTATTTAATTCTGTGCAAGTTTTTTTCATTTCTTCAACAAATTTTTCATCCCAAAAATAATCTAACGCCTCTTGCGCTTGTAATCTTCCTATACGTATTAATTGTCCATCATATTTTATTTCTATTTTACATCGATTACAATCCTCTAAAAAATTTCTAATAATACTATATAAATAGTTATGTGTAGAGGTATATGCAATAACTGTTTTTACACTTTCGATACCACCATCAAATTCCTTTGACTGAGCAAAAGACTCAATTCCTATCCATAGGTTTATAAATGTAGATTGGGGAGAAAGAGATTCATCACTTATCCTAGTAAATTCATACAAGCTTTTTAGTTTACGATTTACCTCAACATCACCATTTTTGAGTTGCATTATAACTCGATTCATCATTGTAATTGGTGCTCTGAATTTTTTCCTTTTAGCTAAAAGATCCACCTTAACATTTCTAATATATTTTGGTGTTTGTGGTAATAAAATTATAGGAGCAATATCAAAGTCAGGTATATTATAGCCATAAAAATTAAGTACTTCTATACTTCCAACGACTTTTTGCCAAGCATTGTTTACACCTGTATATACATCATAGCTTTCCAAAATAACTCTAACATAAATCTTATCTACTGATATGTGCTTATCTAATTTATAATCTTTATATGTTTCAATTATTTCCTCCCCAGTTATAAATTCAACATTCAATTTTTCTAATAACGAGATTATTTCTTTTGATATATCACCTTTGAAAGTAAATAAAAAGATATAAGGTTCAGGAGATTTGTTAAACCTATTAAGTATTTCATTAAATTTCCCCTGAACAGTAAGATTATTTTTAAATATCCCCTCATGAACAACCGAATATAATGCCTGTAATGACCATCCATTGCCTAGTAATTCACTTGCTAAAGTTTGAAGAATATTATCTATCATCTCAAAATTTTCATCATCAGATAATAGGACTTGTTGCAGTTTCTCAATAATCCATGTTAAGTATTGGTCTTCAATATAATTAATTGCATATTCTATTTGAAAGATAATTGAATAAAGTTTTGGTATATTATCTGCTTTTGGTATTCCTTGAAGAGTATTATCTAGAATTTGAAAATGAGATGGTGCATTTTCCTTAAAAATTTGATCACTACTCAATACTCTCTTTACTTCCTTAAATACCAATTTTAGATGATTATCATTTTTCTTAATTGTCCCCTCAATCATTCCCTTACAAACATAATGGAGTTCTTTTAATGCTTGGTGAGAATTTAAATATCGTACAGCATATTTACTGTGTGTATGTATATTTAGCATCTCCGACCATCTTTGAATAAAGAATACTTGGTTTTTATTAAAATTACCATATTTTAATATATCTTTATTGTTCAAGCTCTTCTCCATCTTAACCCCCAACTTTTTATTGAAAATTTATTAAGAAACGTATATAATAAAAAAAGTCTACTTTTTATTGATGAATTGAACCAAATATAGTATACTTTAATTGAATCAAACATATAATATTATTGATAATACAGGAGCCCCGCTGGTCTTGAGGTTGAAACCCAACCCAGCGGATAAGCTCCTTTTTATTATACCTAAAAAGAACGTTTGTTTCTATATTAATTTGAGAAAACAATTTTTTATCAAAAGCAAACCAATTCCTTCACCGTAAATAAATCTTTTAGGGACCTCGTTCTTAAAAATAAGGCTGCCCCTTTATTCTGTACGGACAGCCTTTGTTCTAATGTTTACCCATTCACTTCCGCATACACCTCATTCATCATGTCTCCATGATAAAATTCCGAAATTCCTCATTCTCCAAGATCTGCATGAAGAATTTTTCGTTGCTGCTCATGCGGTCGATGATGAAATCCATAAATGACTATTCGAAAGCGAATTTGAAGTTTTCTTTCGTGTTGTTTTTGGCTTTTTCTTGAATGTCTTCACTTTTTAACATATCTTTTTTCACTTGTTCACGGGATAGGAAGTCGGTTTCGGTAAAGTCCGTTCCAAACCGTTCATTAAGTTTTTCAACAATTGTGGAAAGCCGCACCTTTTCGCCTTTTACAGGGGCAAACTGGGACATAAAACCCTGTTCCTTGGTCCTTACTCGTTTAAAAACTGAATATTGCCCGGCACTGTTCACTAATTTTAGTGTTAACATAACAAATAGTGTATAATTAAGAAGAAAGAAACCTTTTAAGAGGTGATAAAATGAGTATTCGCAAGGAGGACCTTCATTTTCTTGTAGATCTGATTGATGATAAAGATACAAAACTTGTGTATGATTTGATTAAAGTTGTGCTTGAAAAAGATAATCAAAAAAAAATTGCCGTGGAAGCTGATAATTCACCTTTAAGTGAAGAGGAAAAAAAGATTTTAAAAGAGGCTGAACACGATATTAAAAACGATGATCTCATTGATTGGGATGATCTCCATGTCTAAATACAAGGTAAAATTAAGGAAACCTGCAGCTAAATATTACGAGAAATTGCCACCGAAATTAAAGAATAAAGTGAAAGATGTGATTAATCAACTTCGGGAAAATCCATATGCTATTCCAAATGTAAAACCATTAGAGGGATCCGAACATGATGATTATCGAATTCGTATTGGATCCCTCCGCTTACTTTATCGGGTACATAATGATACATTGATTATTATTGTTTTAGACCTCGGACCCCGTGGAGATATTTACAAATGATATTTTGCAGTACGTACAGCAGTGACGATCACCTTCTTTAAAATCTCCGTACAGACGAACAATTTCTTCTATTTGCTCATCGGTAATTTCATTTCGTTTATTACCGAGACTTTTCTTCATCTTTTTATAAAAATTGACCGCATTTACTCGGTTCAATATTGGTTCACGCGCATCTTCATTTAAGTGTTTAAATTTTTCGGAACTCGTCAGCACCTCTTCTTTTGTGCTTTCTAGAACACAATCAAACCGGCGCAACACGGCAAGGGGTAGAACAACTTTACCATAATCTTCCGGCTTATATGGTCCTCTTAAGATTTCTGCAATCGACCAGATGAAACTTACTTTATCTTGAAAATGAATCATTTCGATCTCCTCTTAATAAACGGGTACAGACCCCCAATTTTATACTTTTATTACAATTGTACCATTATAACGGAACTTTTTAATAATATTCCACTATATTGGTATCTCTTTTTTTGGCTTTTTCTCTAGCATTTATGGTAGAGGTGAAATAATGACGAATTTGAAGGGACTAATTGGCACACAAATCAAAGCAATTCGAAAAGCAAAGGGGCTTTCTCAACAAGACGTTGCGGATAGAGTGGCAGAAAATACAGGTCAAATGAGTTTTAGCAAATCACGCATTTCTGAAATCGAAACCGGGAAGCAAAACACTACTTTAGAAACTTTAGAAATGATTATCAAGGCTTTAGGAGTCAAACCCGTTGAATTTTTTGATTTCAAAAAAATCATTGAAGAAGATAGGGAAAATGAAATCATGGACAAATCACTGTTGTTGGATTGCCATTATTCCATGTTGAAGGAACGAGAACTAGATGAGGTTAAATATGTAGTAAAAACAACGAAGGAACTTTTTAAAACAATGGATGGAAAAAAGAAGAAAAACTAAAACAGCTACAGTGACCTTGAGTGTCATTGTAGCTGTTTTGTCTTAGGATGACTTATGGAGACAAAAAGTTAAAAATAATTTCTAATGGTAGTTAATACCCTTTCTAAATCACTTTCATATAATTTTCCAATTTTAAATAATAATTCTTGATAATGTAATGTATTTAATTTTGAACACCTGACTACAGAAGGCTTGTCTAGGCCAGCTTCTTCCCAATATTCAATAACAACATCAAACTCATTTCGAACCTGTTTGCTAGTAACAGTCGCAATTAAATGATCTAGTTCTGCAGCTACATTGTCATTGCTCACGATAACAACCGGTCTTCTCTTACCATTTAACTCCACGGTCCAGATTTCACCACGTCTCCCACTTCTAGTCATCGTCAGTACCCCAAAAAATTTCTTCTTTCTCTTTTATAATTTGTTCTCTTGGAGGTCTGTTGTCAAAGTAGCAATCGTATAACTTATTCAATAATTTTATTCGTTCGCTATTATCCATTTCTATAATTGCTTTTAAAATTTCTTCAGCAGTCATATAAACCACCTCAAATAAATTTCATTCCATGTATATTATACAGTAATTTTTATCATGTTGACAAAAATACCATTTTTCAGAAAAGGTTAAAGTACCAGTTTAAAGCACTAGTGTGTTACTACACATATAATTGTTTTCAATTTTTCCATTAAATAAAGTCAAATATTGAAAAAATTTTATAAAAATAACTATTCTTACTATTTATTGCGTTAAGAAACTCCCTTGATAGTTTTTTCCACCATGTAATATTCATGGAACAACAAAGTTTGTATCTAAGGCAATGACAACCAATCGTTTCTCCCCTTTATTCTTCGTCTAATTCAGCTTCTCAGTCATCATCGAAGTTTTCTCCAAGTATTTCAGCTAATTTTTCATGTGTGTCATCATTTTCTATTCGTTTTTCGGAAAATTCAAACCCCTCAGCAGGTATGAACCATTTCCCTCGATCGGATAATTGCTTCCCCGAAATTTTCCCATCCTTTATCCAATTGCGGACGGTTTCTGTTGATACACCGTAGTAATCTTCAACTAATTTTGTATCTACATACCTCACTCCATTTTTGTCAATTGATTCCTCAGAAAGGCCCATAACAAAAGGTTTTACCGTATCCACTTTAATTAAGTTATGAGTGGTTTCAGCTTCAATTTGATAGTCTTCTGTATTTTCCATTATGACAACCTAACATCAGAAATAACGACTCATCATTTGATATTTTTCCGCAACCAAAACTACTTGGAAATATGTGAATAAAGTTTCTTTGGTAATGTGCCAAGCACCTATCGAATGCTTAATCATTTTCTAATCTGTAAAACCGAGCTGTTGCTACCTCACGATCATTTTCTTCCACAGCCCTTTTTATCGCCTCTTTATACAGCTCCTTTGCCTTTTGTTTATCCGGATGAAGTGAGCCCATTTTCGGATTATACAAATCTCCCCAGCCAATAAATAACCATGGACAATTTTCATGTTTCCTTGCATAATCTTCAAGTATTTGATTCGCTTCCTCAATTCGTCCTTGATGGAACAATTCTTCCGCCTGTACTCGGGTTAAATTCTCTTTCATTGAAAGATTTAAATCTGTAAAAAAGTTCAAAATATCACTGACAAAATTAAATCTTATCTCATGAAATGATGGAAGATCAGTACCGACATTATGCGAGACCGTTTCAAAATCAGTTATCCACTCGGAAAAGAAAAAATTAAGTTTATCTCTCATTCCATCTAACTTCTTAACCGAGTAAATGTTATGATTCTTTAACCAATTTTTCCATTCCTGCCACGCATCGTGCCAAATCATTGCGGCTTTCTGCTCATTGTCTTCCATCTCCCACGCATTATAACCTGTTTCAACCATATGGTCTAAATGCTCGATTAACAAATGGTCAGGAACGAGTCTAGTACTTAATACGATAATTGCCAAATATATAAAATCAATTATTTGACTATAAATATCAAGTTTATAACGTTTCTCCCATTTTTTAAGGATGTCATTAGCAGACCAAGATTCACTTATTTCATTAATAAACATTTCTTTATTGACTAAAACACCAAATTTCATCAATTTCCGAAAAATTTCTTCCGTTGGTAATTCCTCAACCATATCTTGTGTCCACCAAATAATTGCATCTTTATCATTCTTTGACTGATTAGGGTCAATTTTCCCCATACAGCACTTTTTATACTTTTTACCACTGCCACACGGACATGTATCATTTCTTCCTAATTTCACTTAAATTCTCCTTCCATCGAAATATAAAAGTATCTACTATATTACTTTTATTATAAAGGGCTTTAACAAAAAAATAAAATACACATTAAAAGATAGAATTGTCGGAAGAACACGTTTCTGTATTCACCCGAAAGGTCTTGTGGAAGAAGCTAAGAAAGTTGCTGGAATTAAAGATATAAATATCGAAAAAAAATTAGACTGGTAAAACTAGATTTTAATTTTACATTGAAAAAAGAGAACAAGAAAGAAATTGTAGAACAGTTGAAGAGAGACTTCCCATTGTACGTATGCGAATTCCAATCTGTTCAAGATGCTTATCATATGATTAATGATTTTGGAGAGTTGACAGATTGGGTAAAAGAAGCTGCGTTATATCTAAATGGGTGGGAATATCCTTTTTAAATTGTCGATTCAGATAAAATCGATATTTACATGTTAACTGTTCAAACTCCCAAAATAAAAATATATACTCATCGGCATAGGAATCATAATGTAATATTGCCTCCATTTCATCAAAACAATGGCTGTTACAATATTGATGATGATCGATATCAATTAAATTTTATTTTGTTAAATCGTAACTCAAATTAATTAATTTGTAGATTTCTTCTTTTGGAAAAGGACAATCTAAAACAATTGTAATCCAATGCTCCTTGTTCATATGGTATGCTGGCAAAATTCCTTGTTCATTCCTTAATAAACTTATTAACTCAGGGTCGCACTTCAAGTTTATTATATCGACACTTCCTTCCCCTGATAAACCTAATTTGGTTCTTAGTACATTCATGATTAGTCCATACCACTTGCCATTTCCATTATGTCTTAGCACCGCATAATTCGGAAACTTAACCCAAGGATAATCTGGCTCTGTATGAAATTTTTTCTTGGCATAATCGAAAATTTCGTCTCTATTAATCAAAAAGGTACCTCCCAAAACTCCTAGTGATCTTTCTATTGCATAATTAAAGATTTTCTACTTAATTTACTAATTTACATCTATTCTCACCTTTAGTAGCGGGGCTCTTCGGATATGAATGACAAGTTCCTCAATAGACGTGTGATAAACAACTATCTCTTCTTTCGCATTGAAAAATGCTTGATTTGCATCCTTATCAGAAATTGCCCGTATAGGGGTTACTTCATCAATAATTTTTTATCCCCTTCTTCGTGGAGTCTATGATGGAAACGAGAACAAATTGATTAGGAAAAAGCTCCCTTACTTCTTGCCACTTCATTCGGACTCGTCTTCTTTCCTCATTTTCTTTATATTATCATTTTACCATACAGGCGAATTCAACAATGATTCGCCATATATTCCTAGATTTAATTTTCCTTTACTAACAGACCTGTTCCCCACCGCTCAAAATCGAAAATCTCCATTCATTAATTTTTCTTTCAACTCATCCAAGCTTTCATCAATCTTAGTAACGTCAATAAAAAATAATTGAACCTGGGTTTCCAAAACCTCGTTCTTTATCGATTCAAAATGGAGATTGGCATCCGTCATTTCACCGGTCATCGGGTATATCAGCCAAATTTCACTTGATCGATATTTTTTCGAATAGGCGTACATTTGGTACATATCAGACTGGGATATACCATAAACAGCGCTTCATTCAGTCCAATCTTTTTCGCTAATGTCGGTAGAACTAAAATTGGACTTTCATTGATTAATAGCTTGCTCATTTTCGACTCCCCCTTGTAATTATCCTTTTATTAGTGTTATAGATTCCCTTTTGCAAAATGAACATAAGACTTTTAAAAATTTTTTGATAGGGAGGGTCACGGGGACTGGCATCAATGTAATTTAAAATTCCTCAATTCCCAATGAAAAATTTAAATGACTAATTATCTCCACCGAATAGTGCCTGTCTTTCAAAACTAATAAATTAACGTATTGAGAGACAGATACCGTTTGGAAAAAGTGTTTAGTGAATCAAAACGTACCGGTGAGCTGCGGACGTCCATGGGAAAATCGAAAAGAGGTGCAACTAAATGATGCACCTCTTAGACATTATATTTTTACTTCAAATACAGATTATGCTTTTAACAGACTTAGTAATAGTGATAAAGATAATTTTGTAGATTTTTCCTCTTACGTAGGTTCGGTTCATAAAGAAGTAGCTTTTGTAAGTTAACGTAAGAAAAGCGCAGAGCGCCCGCTTTGCGACGAGCTGAACATCCGCTTCCTCGAATAGGCTATGGCGCATGAGCACATTAAAGGGGAGTTAGTTTCTCAGTCGCTGGCGCTCGGAGCTAGACAATAAAACTAATTCCAAGTTATTTACTTGTATTTTTATACTTTCTTATCTTTTAAAAAAGCAAACGGAAACCCACAAGCCTCTTTTCTGTTTGCCCATTATATTAGAAAAATAGAAAACCAATGGAAATCGGGATAAAGCTATAAAGCAAAATCATGACACAAAAACCCATGATATCCCGAATATGAAGCCCCGCAATTGCTAAGGCAGGCAATGCCCAAAACGGCTGAATCATATTTGTCCAAGCATCTCCCCAAGCAACACCCATTGCTGTTTTGGCAACATCAGCATTAATCGCCATTGCAGCATCAATCATAATTGGACCCTGTACGGCCCATTGTCCACCTCCTGAAGGGACAAAAACATTAATGATACCACCACTTACAAAAGAAATGAAAGGCAACGTATGTTCATTGGCTAAGGAGACAAACCATAAAGCAATTTGTTCAGATAGGCCGGATAACGTCACCATTCCCATGATCCCAGCATATAGCGGAAATTGAATGATAATCCCACCCGCATTTTTAACACCATTTGATACGGTATTTAGGAATTGCCTAGGTGTGTTGTGAAGCAAAATTCCTAAAAATAGGAAGATAAAGTTGACAATATTAATATTTAAATCAAAACCCTTCGTTGCAAAGTGATAGAAAATATAGGCCAGCCCCATTACGCCAATTAATAACGATATAATCCTACTATTTTCAAGCTTTTCGGCAGGTGTTCCAGGAGCTTTTTGGACAGGTTCGACTTCATCATCAGGCACGGTCCATTTTGAACGATCTTGATTAAGCGAGTCAGCATTTTTCATCAGGAACCGATTAAATATCGGCAATGTCAAAACCAAAGCTGCAACAATAAAAAGATTTGATGGACTAAATAATGTTTCATTTACCGGGATCGTTCCCATTTCCTTTTCCAAAAAATGACCCGGTGTTGCAATCGATAACGGAATGGAGCCGGACAATCCTCCATGCCAAACGAGAAATCCGCTGTATGCTCCAGCTACTAAAATACGAAAATCTGCAGAAGGTACTTGCTTAGCCACATGGATTGCAAACAATGCACCAACGACCAGTCCAAATCCATAGTTGATTAAACATGCGATTGCAGAAACAAAAGTCACAAGCATAATCGCATGAGCGGGTGTTTTTGCTAGTTTACTCAATCCGGCAAGGAAATTCTTGATCGCCGGCGCATTGGCTAAAATATAACCGGTTACAACTACCAAGGCCATCTGCATGGTAAAGGCAAGCAAATCCCAAAATCCGGTTCCCCAATGATTAATCATGTCAACCGGACCACTATCGGTAAAAATGATGCCGATTACAAAAACAAGAAAGGTAAGGATAATAGCAAAAAGAAAGGCATCCGGAAGATAACGCTGCACCAGCCGGTCAAAAAATCCCGTTAACGCTTTCAAATATATCACCCCTTTTTTAGTAAATATAAAAAACCATTAAAACTATTAAGCTTACTGAAGCCTTACTATGACACTATGCGTTCATTTAATAAAATATTCCGTAATGAGTATTTCAAAAAATGATTGCAAAAGTTTTGAAAGCGCTTTATAATTTCAAGTAAGAAGATCCGGGGCGAAAAAAGTCTGATAGTGTCATAAATAGTCCATAGACTTAACCTAGGTCTATCACCTGCTATATTTAAAGAGCACCTCTCACTATATTAGTCAATTGTTTATTCCATTTTACCGGAAGATATCGCCTATGGTGCCGTATATCTGGCTTCTGATGAATCACGCTTTGTAACCGGTGCCGAATTTGTCATTGACGTTGGACAAATTGCGAAATAGGAGACAGATTTCTTGACCGAATATAGCCTAATAATAGTGCCTGTTCCTCAATGTTTACGTATGAACATACAGAGGGGCAGGCACTGATTTTCTGTGAAATCCATGGGGACAGAACCTTTTCCCCAGTTCTTTCCCATTGATTCTGGATCGCGGTGCCTGTCCCTCTGGCACGAAGGCATTACCGCCCCTCTGTCATTTTTTCCAATAAACCGCCATCACCAAACATACTAAACACTTGGATTTTTCCTTCGTCATTAATGTTAATTTGGCCGGTCACTTTGGCAGTATTTTGTTGATCACTGCCAGTTTTTTGAAAGCTAACTGTGACTGTAAAATCATAATAATTTCCTTCCATTTCTAATTTTTCTATCTTCAAATCATTCACTTTAAGCACATACCCGTACCAATCTGCTTGCATGAGAAATGTCAAACCGCTCGTATTTATATAATCTGTTATCCTTCTTCTGTAAAATACGGTTTAAAATATTTGTCTGTATATTGCCTCAATGGATCCGGGGTGGATGTGATAATTCCGGAATTGACTCCCTCCCCTGTATCGGGCACTGCATTTTCCCAAGCATCCACTGCCTTTGAGAATTCCTTACTTGGTCCCGTGAGCATTTGGTTTAAGACCGTTTCAATCGTTTTTATATTTTTATCGGCCGGAGATGCTTGTTGCAGTCCGCCGGAATTCAGTGCAAGGAATAATAGCCACCCTGCCAATCCGATGAAAAGTAGTGCCGTTAAAAGTTTTGGGACTAAGTACGTTTTTTGTTTCTTGTGCACTTTCATCAAAAATTTCGTTTTATCCTCTTCCCGAACTAAAGGTTCTATTCCAATGATTTCATCCATGGCCATTTTTAATTGCTCATTCGAATTCTTCAAAACCATCGCCCCCTAACTGTTCCTGTATTTTTTTCTTCCCACGCATAATTCTTGTCCGGACCGTGGATTCCGGTATTCCTACAGCCTCACTAATTTCTTTAATGGTAAAATCTTGGTAAAACCGCAAAACGAATATTTCCCGATATTTGATAGGCAGGGAAAAAATACATTGAGCAAGTTGCTGATAATATTCTTTTTTCAGAACCTGGGTTTCTGCGGATTGTGAAGTTTTTATCAAATCAGATTTTATGCCCGGCGAAAATATACGGTTGATGGGCGAACGTAGATAATCTTTACATGTATTAATGGCAATCCGATAAAGCCATGTTTTCAAGGAGGATTTCCCTTGAAACTGTCCAATATTTTGATAAACTTTTAGCAAAAAGTCTTGAAAAAGATCATCAGTTTGGGCGTAATTTTTTACATACGTGAAAATCAGTCGCTTATTAATTCCCTCTCCGTAGTAATCAATAATGTAAACGATGGCTTCTTCATCCGTTCCTCGAAAAATAAAGTCCTCTACTCGGCGTTCCACTCCTTCTCATCCTTTCTGTATTTTTTCATTAGACGATTGATATATGGAAAAAGTCCCGTTTTTATAAAATTATATTTGGAAATATAAAGAAAACTCGGCGACTGGCGAGCCTTAAGGCGATGGCAGAGCCGCAAGAGCACTTATGCGTTAGGAAAGTAGAAATTGAAAAATTTCCACTTTCCTATTAGCTAAAAAAAGCCCACGGACTATTTTTACGCGGGCTTTCTTTTAGTATTCATATACCGAACAGTTTCAAGCACTGTTCGGTTCTGAGACAAGGTACCTGTCCCTATGACTCTTTTTTAAATTGAATAAAGTAATTTAACGAATCCGGATTTGCCAATGATCCTTTGTTCACTGCCTTTTCCACAGGTACACCCATCAAAATTTTTTTAATGGGCACTTCTAGCTTCTTGCCATTCAACGTTTTCGGAACTTCATTCACAGAATAAATTTCATCCGGCACATGCCTAGGTGAGCAGTTTTGACGAATCGTTTGATTGATTCGTGCTTTCAGTTCGTTTGAAAGTTCAATCCCGGGCTTTAACACGATAAATAGCGGCATATAAGAACGCTCCTCATCCAACGGGATATCCACGATTAAACTATCATCTACTTCGCGAATACTTTCAAGCGCACTGTAAATTTCACTTGTCCCCATTCGAATGCCACCACGGTTAATCGTTGCATCGGACCGTCCATAGATGATGCAGCTTCCCCTATGTGTAAATTTCACAAAATCACCATGCCGCCAAACATCCGGAAAAACATCAAAGTAACTTTCTTTATAACGTTTACCGTCCACATCATTCCAAAAATAAATTGGCATAGAGGGCATCGGTTTCTTAATCACAAGCTCACCGATTTCTTCAATGACTTCTTCTTCATTGTCATTAAGCGCTTTCAAATCTGCTCCTAATGCACGCGCTTGCAATTCTCCTGAATAAACCGGAAGCAATGGACATGGTCCTAGAAAAGCTGAGCAAACATCTGTACCGCCACTTGTCGAAAACAGCCATACATCTTCTTTAACATGTTCATACACCCATTCAAATCCTTTTTCAGGAAGTGGAGAACCGGTTGAACCAATGCTCTTTAAATGGGATAAATCAAATTGTTCCTTTAGTTTCACGCCTGCTTTTACACAAGCCATAATAAAACTGGCACTTGTCCCGAATGTGGTGATTTTGGCTGATTCTGCAAACTTCCACAATGTTTCATAATTAGGATAGCCGGGATTCCCATCATATAAAACAACGGATGCACCGGTAAGCAACCCTCCAACAACCTCATTCCACATCATCCAGCCAGTCGTTGTATACCAAAAAAACCGGTCACCCTTTTTTAAATCCGATTGCAGCATCAGGAATTTCAAGTGTTCTATTAATATACCGCCTTGACTTTGCACAATCCCTTTTGGCTTTCCGGTCGTTCCTGATGAATATAAAATCCATAAAGGATGGTCAAAAGGAACCTGTTTAAAAGTTAACTGAGCCCGAGCATTTTCTTTTAAAATCTTATCCCATTGGGTTGCATTCTTTAACCCGGACATATCCGGCTGATCTTTAAGATAAGGAATTATTATCGTTTCATTTAATGTCGGCAACTCCGCTTGAATTTGTTTGACCAGTTCAAGCCTATCGTATTCCTTTCCGCCATATTTATATCCATCGACCGTAATCAATACCTTTGGCTCAATCTGCTTAAACCGATCGATCACACTTTTCATACCAAACTCCGGTGCACAGCTTGACCAAACGGCACCGATGCTGGCACATGCTAAAAATGCCGATAATGTTTCATGAATATTCGGTGTGTAGGCCACGACTCGATCCCCGGGCTTAATGCCAATCGACTTTAAATGTTGTGCGATGGAAGCAGTAGTTTTTTTCAGTTCTGCCCAAGTTAATTCCCCTAAAGGACGTGTTTCGGATTCATAGATGACAGCCACATTTTCAGGGTCTTCATTGCGAAAAACATGCTCGGCATAATTTAATGATGACCCTAAAAACCATTTTACATCCGGCATTTTCCCACCTGATATAACCTCATCATAGGGCTTAGATGACTTTATTTTGAAAAAGTCCCAAATGGCCGACCAAAACCCTTCGATATCAGTTACGGACCAATTCCACAATTCATGATACTCTTCAAATTTTAACCCCCTTGTTTTCCCCAACCATATCATGAATTCCCTCATGTTCGAATTGTCTTTAAATTCCGGTGAGGGTACCCAAAGCAATTTTTCATTCGTCTTTTCAATCTTCATTTTATCCCTCCCAAAAACTCCCCTTATAAATAATCATTTTAAAAAATTTCATTACAAAATATTACTACATTAGCAGTAATTTTATGTTTATATTACAATGAACAATGAAAACAGTAAATAATTTTCATACATTTAAAATGTTACTTTATATCAAATTAATCACATTAAAATTTTACTATTTTGGTTGAATTGCTTCCTTGAAAGGATTTTTCTCATCTTTTGAATGAACGCCACGTCCCAAGATTTATCCGAAATATTCCCATTTTCTACTTTTGCAAGGATAGGAATTCGTTCAGGTGTGACACCCATCCCCAGAACGATTTGTTTTAAATCAGGTCTATGGGCCTTACTATACC